>NZ_JASHKU010000019.1:21813-162329 GCF_030056875.1 Rhodococcus sp. IEGM 1351
GCATCGGGGGGCGGGCCGCGGGGCGCGGCGCGCCGCCCCCCCCCGGGGGGGGGGGGGGGGGCCCCCCCCCACCCCCCGCCACTCACGTGCTCAGGGGACGGGTATGTGATCGGCGGCGGCGAGCGCCTGGCGGGCGTACGCCCGCACGTCGGCGTCCGTGTCCTCGAGCGCAGTGGTGAGCGCGCCGACGGCGGCCCGGCCGCCCGGCCACCGGCCGAGTGCGAGGACGGCGGCCTTGCGCACGTCGAGGTGCGCATCCGTCAGGGCGTCCGCCAGCGCGGCCACCGCGACTTCGGGGTCCGCTCCGGCGAGTGCCCGCGCGGCGCCCTGCCGGATCTGCCAGGCCGACTCCCGCAGCGCCGCCGCCGCAAGGGTCACGTCGTCGCCGGTGCAGCCCAGACTCGCGAACGCCGTGAGCGCGGCGGCGCGCACGAGCGGATCGCGGTCGCCGGCCAGCGAGCGCACGGTGTCGACACCGCCGAGCCCGATGGTGGCCAGGCCGTGTGCGACGGTGATCCGCACTTCCCGGTTCTCGTCGTGCGCGCCCGCCGCCACCGACTCCCACCGGTCCAGCGACACCAGCGCCCGCACCGCTTCGATCCGGACGTGGTGATCGCCGTCGGACAGCGCCGTCAGGAACTGCTCCGCCGAACCGGCGTGCAACGCGCGCAGAACGTCGACCACGGCGGCCCGGACCACGGCGTCACCCGACCCCAGGTGGTCGGCCAGTCCGTCGGCGGACGGCAGCACCTCGACGAGTTCGCGCAGGCCGTCGGCGGCAGCGCGGCGCACCGTCACCGCACCGTCGCCGAGGGCGTCGACGAGGGCCGCCCCGAATCCGTCCGGGGTTCCTTCCGTCAGCACCGAGAGTGCCGTGACGCGGACCTGCGGGTCGGCGTCGCCCAGATACGGTGCAAGCTCTGCGACGCTCGGCGCGTCGAGTCCGAGGACTGCGACGATGGCCGGTGACGACGGCTCCTGCCGGACCGGCGCCGCGATGCGCGAGCGCTCCTCCACCGGGGCACGCCCCCCGACCAGCGGCGGCTGCGCGACGGGTACGACCGTCCGGTCCACCGGCGGAAGGGAATCGAGACCGGGCACCGGCACGAAGTACGGCTCGACGGGGCGCTTGAGGAATTCCATGTCGCCGTTCTCGCCGCGCCGCAGATTCAGGTGGTACCCCCATTCGTCGTCCCGCTGCTCCGGGAGATCCGCCCGTTCGTGGTAGAGCCCCCAGCGACTTTCGGTCCTGGTGAGGGAACTGCGGGACGCCATTTCCGCGCAGTCCCGGATGAACGTGACCTCCGCGCAGCGCATCAGCTCGTGCGGGGTGGTCGCGCCCATCCCGGCGATCTCCCCAGCCATCCGTTCGAACGTCTCGACGGCGATCGACAGCTTCGTCGCCGTCTTCGGCGGCGCGACGTAGTCGTTGACGAAGCGGCGCAGCTTGTACTCGACCTGCGGCTGCGGCGGCCCGTCCGGGTTGCGCAGCGGCCGGTAGATCAGCTCGTGCGCGGCGGCCAGCTGCTCCGCGGGCAGCGCGGCCGGCGCCTCGACGTCGGGCAGGGTGCCGGTGGCGTGCGATCCGGCGAGGTCGCCGTACACGAAGGCGCCGATCATGTAGTTGTGGGGGACGCAGGCGAGGTCGCCTGCCGCGTACAAGCCGGGAACGGTGGTCGCGCCGTGCTCGTCCACCCACACCCCGGACGCGGAATGCCCGCTGCACAAGCCGATCTCGGAGATGTGCATCTCGATGTCATGGCTGCGGTAGTCGTGGCCGCGGTTCGCGTGGAACGTGCCGCGGGTGGGGCGTTCGGTGGTGTGCAGGATCGACTCGAGCGTGTCGAGCGTTTCCTCCGGGAGGTGGCTGACCTTGAGATAGATGGGCCCGCGGGCGGATTCGATCTCGCTCTTGACCTCGCTCATCATCTGCCCCGACCAGTAGTCGGAGTCGACGAACCGTTCCCCCTCGGCGTTCACCTGGTAGCCGCCGAACGGGTTCGCGACGTACGCGCACGCCGGGCCGTTGTAGTCCTTGATCAGCGGGTTGATCTGGAAGCATTCGATGCCGCTGAGTTCGGCTCCCGCGTGATAGGCCATCGAGTAACCGTCACCGGCGTTGGTGGGGTTCTCGTACGTGCCGTAGAGGTACCCCGATGCCGGGAGCCCGAGCCGGCCACACGGACCGGTCGCGAGGATCACTGCCTTCGCCCCGACCGCGACGAACTCACCGGTGCGGGTGTTCAGCGCCGCGGCCCCGACGGCGCGGCCGTTCTCCGTCAGCACCCGGACGGGCATCAGCCGGTTCTCGATGCGGATCTTCTCCCGCATCTTCCGCTGCCGCAGCACCCGGTAGAGGGCCTTCTTCACATCCTTGCCCTCGGGCATCGGCAGCACGTACGAGCCGGAGCGGTGCACCCGGCGGACCGCGTATTCGCCGTACTCGTCCTTCTCGAACTTCACGCCGTACTTCTCGAGGCGCTGCACCATCGCGAAACCGCGGGTCGCCGTCTGGTACACGGTGCGCTGGTTGACGATTCCGTCGTTGGCTCTGGTGATCTCGGCGACGTAGTCCTCGGGTTCGGCCTTGCCGGGAATGACGGCGTTGTTGACGCCGTCCATTCCCATTGCGAGCGCGCCGGAATGGCGCACGTGCGCCTTCTCGAGCAGCAGCACGTTCGCGCCGTTCTCGGCGGCGGTCAGTGCCGCCATCGTGCCGGCGGTGCCGCCACCGATCACGAGCACGTCGCAATCGAGACGGACGGTGTCCGCGAGGTCGGGGATGTCCATCAGGTCTCCGAAGTGTGGTTCAGTGCGGCGAGCACGTCGGCGCGCGCGGCACGGGTGTCGGGGTGGTCGAGGTGGTCGCGGTCCCGGGGGTGCGGGATGTCGACGAGCGCCCGCAGCGGCTCGCCGGCCCGGCCGAGCACCGCGACGCGATCACCGAGCAGCACCGCCTCGTCCACGTCGTGGGTCACGAACACCACGGTGGTCGGGTGAGTACTCCACGTGTCGACGAGCAGTCGCTGCATGACGCCGCGGGTCTGGGTATCGAGGGCGCCGAACGGCTCGTCCATCATCACGGCCCGCGGCGCCCCGGCGAGTCCGCGCGCCAACTGCACTCGTTGCCGCATGCCGCCGGACAGGTTCTTGGGCAGGAAGTCGCCGAACCCGGTCAGACCCACCTCCGCGATCCAGCGATCGGCGGTCTCACGGCGTCCCTTGCGGGGTTCGCCGCGGAGCGCGAGGGCCAGCTCGATGTTCGAGCGCACCGTGCGCCACGGGAGGAGCGCGTTGTCCTGGAAGACGACGGCCCGGTCCCGGGACGTCGACTCCACCGCCGCACCGTCGGCGACGACGCGGCCCGAATCGGGCGGCAGCAGACCGGCCAGTGCGCGCAGCACGGTGGACTTACCGCACCCCGAAGGCCCGGTGAGCACGAGGATCTCGCCGGGGACCACGGTCAGCGACAGCGAACGGATGACGGGGTTCCCGGTGTAGGACAGGGTGACGTCGTCGAGGACCAGCGACATGCCGGCGGCCACGGACGCTCCGGCGGTGGCGGTCATGCGCGCTCCCCTCGCGGCAGCCAGCGGGTGACGCGCCTGCCGAGCAGTTCGACTGCCCCGGACGTCGCGAATCCGAGGATGCCGATGGTGATCATGCCGACGAAGACGCCGGGATAGTCGACGATCGTGTACGCCTGCCAGGTGCGGTACCCGACACCGAGCCTGCCGGAGATCATCTCGGCGGAGATCACGCAGATCCACGCCACCCCGATTCCGACCGACAGTCCACCGAACACGCCGGGCAGGATTCCGGGCAGCACCACCCGGGACAGCACGTCCCAGCGTCCGCCGCCGAGCGTGCGCACCGAGTCCTCCCACAACGTCGGGAGGGCCCGGACGGCATGCCGGGTGCTCACCATGATCGGGAAGAACGCGGCAACGAACGTGATGAACACGATCCCGGCCTCGTCGCTGGGGAACAGCAGGATCGCGACGGGCACCACCGCGATGGCGGGGATAGGCCGCGCGAGTTCCGTGAGCGGACCGAGGATGTCGGCGAACAGTTCCGATCTGCCGAGGGCGATTCCGGTGGCCACACCGACCACGGTCGCGAGTCCGAATCCGCTGAGGATGCGGATCAGCGACTGCCCGAGGTCGAGGTAGAACAGGTCGCTCTGCAGCTGGGTACCGAACGCGGACACGACGTCGGTGACGGTGGGGAGCGTGTCGAACCGCAACCACACCCGCACGTCGTGGGCGGTCAGCAACTGCCACGCGACGATTGCCGCGATCACGGACGTGATCCGTACGAGGCGTGACCGCCACGGCGAGGTTCGCCGGCGCGTCGATGCCGGATCGTGTTCTTCGACAGCGGCTTCGGTGTCGACCAGGACCGTCGACCGTTGCAGGGTGGTCACTGCCGCACCTCCTCGACCGCGCGGTCGTACGTGACCACGCCACCCGTGGGATGCGCGCGCAGGTAGCGGTCTGCCGCGGCGCCGGTGGTGAAGGGCAGGAAGTTGTCGCCGTCGCGCACCCACACCGATTTGTCCGCGAACCACCGGGTGCCCAGTTCGGCGTCGGGAACGTAGGCAGCGCGCACGGCGCGTCCCTCGGCCCGGGCCTGCTTCACCGCCCGGAGCAGGCACGTCGGGTCCGCGGCCGGCTGCGTCCCGGTGGCGCCGTCGAACCAGACCTCGCCGGCCAGTGCCGGATCGCTCGGGGCGGTGGCGCACACGGGATCAGTGCCGATGACCGACGTCGGGTTGGCCGTGGACGCGAGCGTGGCGTCGTAGTCCTGCCCGTCGGCCTCGAACGCGGACCGGAGCGGAGCGTCGTTCACGAAACCGTCGACGTCGAGGTCGGCGAAGTCGCCGATCGACTTCAGGTACGGCACATCGTTCTTCAGCGCGCCGATCAGGTCCGGCTTGAGCGTCGTGTCGAACGACGTGCCGCCCGGGCCGTTGTACAGGTACACGACCTCCTGCGGCAGGCCGCTCGCGTCGGCCACGATCCGCGACGCCTCGAGCGGTTGCGTCTGGACGAACCGCGTGGCGTCGAGCTGCGCCCGGAGGAATGCGTCGAGAACTTCGGGGTGTTCGTCCGCGTACGCCTCACGGGCCACCACACCGTGCAGGGTCGGGGTTCGGAGTTCGGCGCCGTCGTACAGCAGCTTGGCCTTGTCCTGGAAGACGAGAAGCCCGGGCCAGGCGACGAACTGGGACAGCGCCGCCACCTGACCGGATTCCAGGGCCGAGGATCCGACCTGCGGCTGCTGGTTGAGCACTTCGACGCCGGTACCCGGGTCGATTCCGGCGCGGTCGAGTGCCTGGACGAGGGTGCCGTGGCCTGCGGAGCCGACGCTCGCGGACACCTTCTTGCCGGCCAGGTCGCCGAGTGTGGTCGCGGGTGAATTCGGTGGCACCACCACCATGTTCAGTGCGCCCTCGGGGTTGTAGCCGGTGACCGAGACGATCTCCGTCTTCGATCGCGGGTTCGCCTGGGTGCGGGAGCCGTTGATCAGCATGGGGTAGTCGCCCATCGATCCGATGTCGATCTTCTCGGCCACCATCTGGGCGGTGATCGGCGCACCGGTGTCGTAGTCCTGCCACTCGACGGAGTACTTCGTTCCGGTCTGTTCCGTCACGTCCTGCAGGCGCTGTTCGAGGTATCCCTGTGCGCGCAGCAGCGTTCCGGCGGTGACGGTGTTGATCGTCTTGGACTGGTACCCGATCACGAGTGTGACCGCGTCACCGTTGTCGGCCGAGGGTTCGAGGGAGCAACTCGTCGCCACGAGTGTCAGTGCCGCGGCGGCGATCGCGAAGGCGGAAGAGCGTCGCTTCATCTGGGTGGTCTTTCGCTCAGCGGAGGAGGTACGGCATGTTCACGGTGACCGCGCCGGTCGGGCAGCGAGCAGCGCAGGGACCGCAGTACCAGCATTCGTCGACGTGCATGAAGGCCTTGCCGTTCTCCGGGTTGATGGCCAGCGAATCGAGCGGGCAGATCTCGACGCACAGGGTGCAGCCCTCGATGCACAGCGACTCGTCGATGGTGACGGGTACGTCGGCTCGTTGATTGACCAAAGTCATGAGGTGAGGTCCCAGTTCGTGATGTCGGGTCGGCGGACGAGGCTGCTGCGCATGGTGATTCGGTCACCGCGCATGCGGATGTATTCGAGGTCGACGGGACGTCCGTCGACGAGCCGGGTGAGGCGTTCGAGCAACAGGAGCGCCGCACCCTCGGGCGTCTGGAGGTTCGCGGCGGAATGGGCGTCGGCGTTCACCGATTCGATCGCCACATCGGCGGAGCCGAGGGGCTGACCGCACACCTCCTCGATCAGCGCGAACACGTCGTTGGTTTCGAGGTCGTGGCCGAGGATCTCGGCTCCGATGTCGGGAACGAGGTACGTGAGGTCCAGGCTGAGCGGCAGGTCGCCGAGATAGCGCACCCGCTCGATGTAGACGGCAGGTTCGCTCGGCTCCAGCTGCAGGCGGCGGGCAACGGCGGGCGGCGGGCTGATCTCCAGGGCGGCGCGGACGTCGTTGCGGACCTCGCCGTGCCCCTTCAGCGTCTCCTTCAACCCGAGCAGGGCGTCGAGACCGTGGTCGTACTTGCGCTGCGCCACGTGCGTTCCCACGCGCGGGACCCGGTCGATGAGCCCCTCCTGCTTCAGCAGCGCCAGCCCGTCGCGTACAGCGTTGCGCGACACGCCGAACTCGGCGGCCAACTCCGATTCCGACGGCAATCCGCGCTCGGCGAAGGAGTCCGCGTGGATCTGCTGACGGAGCAGGTCGGCGAATCTGCGCGCATGGTCCGCGCGGGAACTGCGCGACGCCGTCTGGAGGGGAGTCGGATTCACCACCGTGGTTTCCTTCGTCGATAGTGCGTGTGAGCTGGACGAAGACAAACGCTAACGGCACTCGGCGGGGCCCGGAGTCGCCGCGAACAGCCGCTCGGGGCGCCCCCGTGAATCGGCCGGGTCCACGCCGGGACCGGAACGCCTCACCAGCGGAAACACGGCAACGACCCGGCAATGCGCCAGGCCGGGCCGGGCCGGGAAGTTTCAATCAGGGTGATTCGAAGTCGCGACGTCCGCCCGTCGAGCGATGAAGTCTAGGTTAGGCTTACCTTCTATCTTCGCCCCGAAGGAGTCGTTGCCGTGTTCGCACCCACCGCCAGACGTCAGCTCGCCGTCGCACTCGCCGTGGCCAGTTCGTCCCTCTTCCTCGCCGCATGCTCGTCCGGCGACAGCGGAGGCACCACGGAAGCGTCCGGTGAGGGATTTCCGGTCACCATCGAGAACACGTTCGGATCGACAACCCTCGACGCGGCGCCCGAACGCATCGTCACCCTCGGATGGAACGCCCAGGACGTCGTCTACGCGCTCGGCGAGACACCGGTCGGCATGCCGAAATACACATACGGCGCCGAGGCGAACGGTGTGATGCCCTGGCTGCAGGACCGATTCGATCCGTCCCGGACCACGTTGCTCGACACGGCGACGTCCACCCCCATCGAGGGCGTCGCCGCGCTGGCGCCCGATGTCGTCCTCGCCCCATACGAGGGATTCGACCAGGCAACGTACGAGAAGCTGTCGGGAATCGCCCCCACGGTGGCGTACCCGGACAAGGCGTGGCAGACCACGTGGCAGGACCAGACCACGCTGGTCGGACAGGCACTCGGCAAGAGCGCCGAGGCGGAGCAGCTGGTGGCCGGTCTCGACGACACCCTCGCCCAGACCGCCGCCGCGCACCCCGAGTTCGCCGGCAAGACGATCTCGGTGATCAACTTCGACACCGACGCCGCGACGGTCAACGTCTACATGCCCTCCGATCCCCGTGTCCAGGTGCTGACCCAGCTCGGGTTCACCGTGTCTCCCGGTGTGCAGAAGCTGGCCGCTGCCAATGATCCGGACAAGTTCTTCGCCGACATCTCCGTGGAGAACATCTCCGATGTCGACGCCGACGTCGTGGTCGCGTTCGTCCCGAAGAACACCACCGTCGCCGCGAACCCGGCCTACGCGAATCTCGGTGCCATCGGGCGTGGAACCGCGGTCGCGCTGTCGGACACGAAGATCATCTCGGGGCTCAGCCAGACCAGCGTTCTCGCGACACCGTGGGTTCTGGACAAGCTGACGCCTCAGCTGAGCGAGGCCGCCACGAAAGCGGGTGCCTGAACTCCCGCCTGACAGGCGGTCTCGGGCGTAGCGTGATTCGAGACACAAATTTCCGCTGTGCCCGCATCAGGAACGCTCGCCGAAAGCAGGTATGCGATGACGCAGATGTCCGAAAGACACACCGCGAAGGTCATCGGCGTCACCGTCGCCGCCGCGGTAGGTGGATTTCTCTTCGGTTTCGACAGCTCGGTCATCAACGGTGCCGTCGACTCCATCCAGGGCCACTTCGAACTCGGGTCGTTCTTCACGGGCTTCGCCGTGGCGATCGCCCTGCTCGGATGTGCTGTGGGCGCATGGTTTGCAGGCCGCCTCGCGGACCGCTGGGGCCGCAAGAAAGTGATGCTGCTCGGTTCGGTGCTGTTCGTCGTGTCCTCGCTCGGAGCGGGTCTCGCGTTCAGCGTCCCCGACCTGATGCTGTGGCGCGTCCTCGGCGGCCTCGGCATCGGTATCGCGTCGGTCATTGCGCCCACGTACATCTCGGAGATCGCGCCGGCCCGCTACCGCGGCGCGTTGGCGTCGCTGCAGCAGTTGGCCATTACTCTCGGCATCTTCGCCGCGCTGCTGTCGGACGCGGTGCTGCAGAACGCCGCGGGCGGCGCCTCCAACGAGTTGTGGCTGAACCTCGAAGCCTGGCGCTGGATGTTCATCGTCGGTGTGGTCCCCGCGGTCGTGTACGGCATTCTCGCCCTGCTCATTCCCGAGTCACCCCGCTACCTGGTCGGCAAGCACCTCGATCAGGAAGCGGCCGACATCCTCGCGAACATCACCGGTGAAGTCGACCCGCACGAGCGCGTCACCGAGATCCGGCTGACCCTCCGCCACGAATCCACGGCGTCGTTCGACGACATTCGCGGCCCGAAGTTCGGGCTGCAGCCCATCGTCTGGGTCGGCATCTTCATGGCCATCTTCCAGCAGTTCGTGGGCATCAACGCAATCTTCTACTACTCCACCACGCTCTGGAAGTCGGTGGGCTTCACGGAGAACGAGTCGTTCACCACGTCGGTGATCACCGCGATCATCAATGTGGGCATGACGTTCGTCGCCATCCTGTTCGTCGACCGGATCGGCAGGCGAATCCTGCTCATGGTCGGCTCGCTCGGCATGTTCGCGAGCCTGCTCATGGCCGCAATCGCCTTCTCCCAGGCGACGGGCAGCGGCGACGACGTCGTGCTCCCCAGCCCGTGGGGGGCGGTCGCGCTGATCGGCGCCAACCTGTTCGTGATCTTCTTCGCCTCCACCTGGGGCCCGGTCATGTGGGTGATGCTGGGTGAGATGTTCCCCAACAACATGCGCGCCTACGCACTCGGCATCAGCACGGCGGCGAACTGGATCGCGAACTTCACGGTCACGCTGTCGTTCCCGCCGCTCACCCGCTCGGTGGGGCTGTGGTTCCTGTACGGGCTGTTCGCGTTCTTCGCATTGCTGTCCTTCTTCTTCGTCCGGTCGAAGGTCCGGGAGACGAAGGGGATGGAACTCGAGGAGATGCACACCTGACCCAGGCACGAACGGATCCGGCCGAATCACAGTGTGATTCGGCCGGATCTCTGTGTGGGGCGCCCGGTACTACTGTCCGCTTTTCTCCGCGCGCTGCGCATCGAGGTCTGCGACGACACCGTTCTGCTGCCCGGGGCGCAGGTTCCCGAGGCCGGCGAACCATCCGGTGATCTGCCGGGCGACGTCCTGCGCGGTGAGGCCCAGCTCGGCATGGATCTGCGCGCGCGACGCGTGGTCGAGGAACCGTTGCGGAACACCGAGGTCACGACAGGGGACGTCGACCCCGGCCGACCGCAGCGCGGCGGACACGGTGGAACCGACACCGCCGTGCAGCCCACTGTCCTCGACGGTGACGACCATCGTGTAGTCCTCGGCGAGCTTCACCAGCGACTCCGGGACCGGCAGGACCCACCGCGGGTCGACGACGGTCGTCGAGATGCCCTGCTGTTCCAGGCGTTCCGCCGCGGCGAGCGCGAGACCGGCGAACGCGCCGACCGACACGATGAGCACGTCGTTCCGCCCGGAGGGGGCGCGAAGGATGTCGACGACACCGTCCACGCGGCTCAGCGCGGGGACGTCGTCGCAGACCGTGCCCTTCGGGAACCGGAGCGCGGTCGGGCCGTCGTCGACGGCCAGCGCTTCGTCCAGTTCCTCCCGCAGGGTGGCGGTGTCGCGGGGAGCCGCGACCTTCATACCGGGGACGATGCCGAGCAGCGACATGTCCCACATGCCGTTGTGGCTGGCGCCGTCGTTGCCGGTGATACCCGCGCGGTCGAGAACGAGGGTGACGGGAAGCTTCAGCAACGCCACGTCCATCAGCAGCTGATCGAACGCGCGGTTGAGGAACGTCGAATACACCGCCACCACCGGGTGCAGACCCCCCAGGGCGAGGCCGGCCGCCGACGTCACGGCGTGCTGCTCGGCGATCCCGACGTCGAACATCCGGTCGGGATACTTCTCGCCGAACGCGGCGAGACCGGTCGGGCCCGCCATCGCCGCGGTGATCGCCACGATGTCCTGCCGGTGGCTCGCCTGATCGATCAGCTCGGCCGAGAACACCGACGTCCAGTCGGCGGACGCCGAGCCGGCCGACTTACCCGTGATCGGGTCGATCACGCCGGTCGAGTGCATCTGATCGGCCACGTGGTTCTCGGCGGGCGCGTACCCCATGCCCTTGCGGGTGACGGCGTGGACGATGACCGGGCCACCGAACGCCTTCGCGCGGCGCAGCGCGGATTCGAGCGCGGCCTCGTCGTGTCCGTCGACCGGCCCGAGGTACTTGATGCCGAGGTCCGTGAACATCACCTGCGGGGCCACGGCGTCTTTGAGGCCCGCCTTCATGCCGTGCAGGACCGAGTAGGCGGTACGGCCCACCCACGGAAGTTTCTTCACCATCCGGCGGCCGCTGTCGAGGATGCGCTCGTATCCCGGCTGGAGGCGGAGAGCCGCGAGGTGGTCGGCGAGACCACCGATGGTCGGCGCGTACGAGCGGCCGTTGTCGTTGACGACGATGACCACCGAGCGGTCCTTGCCTGCCGCGATGTTGTTCAGGGCCTCCCAGCACATGCCGCCGGTCAGTGCGCCGTCACCCACGACGGCCACGACGTGGCGGTCCTGACCGGTCAGTTCGAAGGCCTTCGCGAGGCCGTCCGCGTACGACAGCGACGCCGATGCGTGCGAGGACTCGACCCAGTCGTGGTCGCTCTCCGCCCGGCACGGGTACCCGGACAGGCCTCCCTGCTTGCGGAGCGAGTCGAAATCGTCCTTGCGGCCGGTGAGGATCTTGTGGACGTACGCCTGGTGGCCCGTGTCGAAGATGATCGGGTCGGCGGGCGACTCGAAGATGCGGTGCAACGCGAGGGTCAGTTCGACGACGCCCAGGTTGGGGCCGAGATGCCCACCGGTCGCCGCGACCTTCTGCACGAGGAACTCACGAATCTCCGCGGCGAGCTGCTTCATCTCCGCCGAATTCAGCTGACGAAGATCGTCAGGCGTCTGGATACGGGCAAGAACACCCAACGAGATCGCTCCCTCCGTGATGCACGCCGCCTTGCGTGCCTCTGCCGTGGCTTCGTGTCACGTCACAGTGGAACCAGTCTACGGAGCCGCCGGAGTGCGGGACACACGGTATGGGCCGGTGCGGCCCCGTATCGTGGGCTCGTCCTCGGGCATCCCGGCCACGGCCGTGACCGGCTTCACACAATTGTGCCGCCGGACGGGCCCCTCGGAACACCCGACAGCGTCGTGAACAGCCTCTAGGGTCGACTCATGAGCACCGTGGTGGACGCGCTGATCGGGAAAGTCTTCGCCGCGACCCGGGAGAACCGCAGCGGCGAGCTCGCCGACTACATTCCCGAACTCGCCGCGGTCGCCCCCGACTCGTTCGGAATCTGCATCGCCACCGTGGACGGCTTCGTGTACGAGGTCGGCGACACCCGCCTGCCGTTCACGATCCAGTCCATCTCGAAACCGTTCACGTATGCCCTGGCGCTCGCCGATCGCGGGTCCGGCGCCGTCGCCGAGAAGATCGACGTCGAACCGTCCGGGGAACCGTTCAACGAGATCAGCCTCGACCCGCGGACGGAGCGACCGCGCAATCCCATGATCAACGCCGGGGCGATCACCGCGGCGTCGTTGGTGGCCGGACCCGACCTGGACACCCGGTTCGAACGTATCCGGGCCGCGTACTCCCGCTACGCCGGACGGGACCTGACGTTCAACCGGTCGGTGTACGAGTCCGAGTCACGGACCGGGCACCGCAACCGGGCCATCGGCCACATGCTGCGCTCGTTCGACATCATCACCGGCGACCCCGACGAGGCCGTCGACCTCTACTTCCGCCAGTGCTCCGTCGACGTGACGTGCCGGGACCTGAGCGTGATGGCTGCGACGATGGCGAACAACGGCGTCAACCCCGTCACCCGGGAGACCGTTCTCGACCCGGCCCTCGTCGAGCGGGTTCTGAGCGTGATGTCGACGTGCGGCATGTACGACGCCGCGGGCAAGTGGGTGTACGAGGTGGGGTTGCCGGCCAAGAGCGGCGTCGGCGGCGGCATCATCGCGGTCCTGCCGGGGCAGATCGGCATCGCCGTCTACTCGCCGCGCCTCGACGAGCATGGCAACAGCGTGCGCGGGGTGGAGGCGTGCCGGGCCTTGTCGGCCGAGTTGGAGTTGCATTTCCTCCATGTCACCCGTGCCGCCCGTTCGGCGATCCGTGCCAGTTACTCCGTCGTCGACGGTCCGTCGCGGATGCGGCGCACTCCCGCCGAGCGGGCCGCCCTCGACGACGTCGGCAAGCGCAGCAGGATCTACGAGCTGCACGGCGACCTCCTCTTCGCCGGCGCGGAGTCCGCGGTGCGCGAGATCGGCGGGGTCGAGACCGAGCTCGAGGTCGTGGTGATCGACGTCCGGCGGGTCGACGACGTCGGCGGCATCGCGCGCCGCATGCTCGACAGTCTGCGCGACGAACTCACCCGTCGCGGCTGCGCGGTCGCCCTCGTCGATCCGGCGGGGCTGCTGGGCTACACGCGGTCGGATCTCACCGGAACGAGCGGGCGGGTGTTCGCCGACCTCGACGCCGCACTGCAGTGGTCCGAGGACACCCTCCTCGACCTGCACTGCGCCGCCCTCCGCCAGCCGGCATCGATCGACGTCACGCAACATCCGGTGCTGGCCGGACTTCCACCGGAGCAGCTGCGGCGACTCGCCCGCGACCTCGATATCCGCACGTTCACGCGCGACGAGCAGATCATCCACCGGGGCGACCGGGCGTGCGGGCTGTTTCTGATCCTGTCGGGCCGGGTCAGCATGAGAGTCACCGATTCCGGGGGTGTCGTGTACCGGATCATGACGCTGTCGACGGGCATGACCTTCGGCGAGATGACGATGCTGCTCGACTTGCACTTCCTCAACGACGTGTGCGCGGACTCCGACGTCACCGTCGCCGTACTCCCCGCGGAACGGTACGCCGACATGGCCGCTCACGAGCCCGGCCTCAAACTCGCTCTCCTCGAACGGCTTGCTGCCGGTGCCTACGAGCAACTCGACGTGGTGCTCCGGTCGCTGCTGCGGCCCTGATCCAGGACCGCCCACAGGAAATGCGATTGCCCGAATCGGAAAAATCGGACAGGCTTGGGGCTCGGAATCGACGACGCTCGAATCGAAAGCAGGGTGCAATGCTCTCAGCGACAAAGCTGGCCATCGAGACGACGGGACTCGTCAAGACGTTCGGATCCACCCACGCGGTCGACGGCCTGGATCTGGCCGTCCCCCTCGGGGGCGTGTACGGCGTCCTCGGACCGAACGGCGCGGGCAAGACCACCGCGATCCGGATGCTGGCCACGCTCCTGCCCCTCGACGGTGGAACGGCCACCGTGCTGGGGCACGACGTCGCGAGCGAACCGGACGCCGTGCGCAGCAAGGTTTCACTCACGGGACAGTTCGCCTCGCTCGACGAGGATCTGACGGGCAGCGAGAATCTGTTGCTGCTCGGCCGGCTGTACGGGTACTCCCGCGCGGCGGCCCGCACCCGGTCCGAGCAGCTGCTGTCCGCCTTCGGGCTCGACGAGGCAGGCAACCGGCAGGTGAAGAACTACTCCGGCGGTATGCGCCGGAGGCTCGACATCGCGGCGAGCATCATCGTCACTCCGGAGATGATCTTCCTCGACGAGCCCACCACCGGTCTCGACCCGCGCAGTCGCAATCAGGTGTGGGAGATCGTCCGCGCACTGGTGGCCGGCGGCACGACGGTTCTGCTGACCACGCAGTACCTCGACGAGGCCGATCAACTCGCCGACCGGGTGGCAGTCATCGACCACGGCAAGGTGATCGCCGAGGGCACCACCGGTGAACTGAAGGCCTCCGTCGGGTCGGGTGCCCTGCACGTGCGGGTCACCGACACCGCAACCCGTCCCGCGGCGGCAGCGCTGCTGAGGAACGTGCTCGAGGTGCCGATCACCGAAGAAGCCGATCCGGCCGCCCTCACCGCCCGTATCGACGACCCGGCCCGGGTCTCGCGGGCGCTGCCCGCACTCGACGACGCCGGAATCGCCGTCAGCACATTCGCATTGGGGCAACCGAGCCTCGACGAAGTCTTCCTCTCCCTCACCGGCCGACCCACCGAGGAGCATGCGTCATGACCTCCACCACCGACCGGACCGCCGACACCGCCACCGCTGTCGCCGACGTCCTGAAGATGCCCGGCCCGAGGCCCGCGAGACCCACCGCGTGGTCCACCTCGCTCTCGTTCGGCTGGCGAGCCCTGCTCAAGATCAAGCACGTGCCCGAGCAACTGTTCGACGTGACGATGTTCCCGATCATGTTCACGTTGATGTTCACGTACCTCTTCGGCGGCGCGCTGGCCGGTTCGACCAGTGCCTACGTGCAGTTCCTTCTGCCGGGCATCCTCGTGCAGACGGTCGTCATGATCACCATGTACACCGGGCTGACACTCAACAAGGACATCGAGAAGGGTGTGTTCGACCGGTTCCGGTCGCTCCCGATCTGGCGTCCGTCCCCACTCGTCGGCGCGCTGCTCGGTGACGTCGTCCGCTACACGATCGCGTCGATCATCGTCCTGATCCTCGGTCTCGTCCTGGGATTCCGCCCGGACGGCGGTCTCGTCGGTGTGGTGGCGTCGATCGGCCTGCTGCTGCTGTTCTCGTTCAGCCTGTCCTGGATCTGGACGATGTTCGCGATGCTCATGCGCACCGAGCAGGCGGTCATGGGTGTGTCGATGTTCATCCTGTTTCCGCTGACATTCGCCAGCAACATCTTCGTCGACCCCGCGACCATGCCGGGCTGGCTGCAGGCGTTCGTCGGCGTCAACCCGATCAGCAAGCTGGTGACGTCCATCCGCGGGCTCATGGCCGGGACGGTGGAGATGGCGGATCTCGCCGTCGTGTTCGGGTGGTGCGCCGGGTTCGTCGTGATCTTCGGACCACTGACGATGCGCCTGTACAACCGTAAGTCGTGACGGTGGCGGCCACCGATCACGCCGAGAGATCGGTGACGGTGCGGGGATCCGGAATCGTGTCGGCGGTTCCGGATCTCGTCCGCGCCGCCGTCACCGTGACCGCGACGCGTCCCGCGGTGGCCGACGCGTTCGAGGCCGTCGCCCGGTCCACCACCGCCGTCACGGACACCCTGCGCGGGTACGGCGTCTCGGGGCCCGACCTCGCGACCACCGGGCTCTCCGTGCACTCCGAGACCACCTGGACCGAGGGCCGGGGCAGCGAGGTGACCGGCTACACCGCCGCGACGACGCTGCAGATCACCGTCCGCGAGGCCGGGGCGTCCGCATCGTCACCGGCGCAGGTGGTGGCCGCCTGCGTCGGCGCGGGCGGCGACGACATCCGTCTCGGCGGACTCGAATTCGACTTCGCCGATCCTGCCGCGCTGACGGCGACAGCCCGGGACCGGGCCTGGGCCGATGCTCTCGCCAAGGCGGAGCAGTACGCCTCGCTGTCGCGTCGTGTGCTGGGCGAGGTGCTCGACATCGCGGAAGTCGACATCGGTGACGTGTCCCCGCGGCCGGTCGCGAAGGCGTTCGCGGCGGCCGACTCCCCGATCGCAGTCGAACGCGGCGAGAAACCGACGCGGGTCGACGTCCGCGTGCGGTGGCGTCTCGTCTAGGCCCGGGGGCCCCGCTGCTGGACCGACGCGGCGAACGTGTCGTTGAGCTGCGTCAGCGACGTCACCGCCGCGAGCGCCTGTTCCTGGGACCAGCCTTCGAGCATGCCGCGCAGCCGTTCGGCCCGGCGCTCGGTCGTCTCGCGCAGAATGTCCATCCCGTTCGGCGACACCCGAATGCGGGAGGCACGCTTGTCGTCAGGATCGGCGGCGCGCGACACGTATCCCGCGTCGACCAGTTCGGAAATCTGCCTGCTCAGCGAGGACTGACTGACGCACAGGTCGGCGGCCAGTTCGTTCTGGCGGCACTCCCCGCGCGCGGCGAGCACGAAGAGCACGCTCGTCAGCGCCGGCGGGATCGGGGTCTCGCCGCTCGCGGAGACCACCGCCCGCAGCGACCGCCCGAGTGCGAACACCGCATCGACGAGCGCTTGCGCAGTATCTGCCTGTACCGACATCCAGTCCCCGTCCCACACACCCACTACTTGCGGGCCGACTATAACGTTTTGTTGCGTTCGGTAACGATGCGCCGGTGTCAGCGCGTCAGCAACGCGATGCACTCCACGTGGTGGGTGAGAGGGAACGCATCGAACGCGCGCAGCTCGTCGACATGATATCCCTGCGCGAGGTACAGACCGATGTCGCGGGCGAACGACGCCGGGTCGCATCCCACGTGCACGACCCGTTCGGCGCCCGCGGCGGCGACCGCACCGATCACGTCACGCCCGGCACCCGCACGCGGCGGATCGAGCACCACGACCTGCGGCGGGGAGGCGAGCCCGGAGATGGCGCGCTCTACCCGGTCGGCGTGGAACCGCACCTGCGGCAGGTCGGAGAGTGCCGCCTTCCCGTCCGCGACGGCCTGGCGCGAGGACTCGACGGAATCCACGTGCCCCGACGGCCCGGCGCCGCCGGCGAGGGCGGCGGCGAACACACCCACTCCCCCGTACAGGTCCCATGCGGTCTCACCCGCGGACATCCCGGCCCATTCGGAGACCACGGCCGAATACGTTTCCGCGGCCCCGCGATGCGCCTGCCAGAACCCGGTGGCGGCCAGCGCCCATTCCCGGTCGCGCACCCGCTCCACCGGGCGACCCGATCCGGCGACCACCCGCTCGGCGCGCGGCGCACCGCTGGCAGCGCGGCGTGCCATGGCACCGCGGCGCCCGGGACTCGTACGGCCGGTCCGCGACACCTTCGGCGGAGCGATCTCGACCACGTGCCGCTCCCCCGCGCCGTCGAGAACGATTTGTACCTCGCTGCCGGGCTTCCAATCGTGTTCGCTCACACCGTCGTAGGCGGTCGACTCGATCTGCGGGCACGCCAGGTCCGTGACGATCCCGGAACTGCGGTGCCGGTGATAGCCGGGGCGGCCGTCCGGGTCGACGGCGAGCCGCACCCGCGTGCGCCAGCCGGTGCCGTCTCCGGTGCCGGGCAGTTCCTCGACGTCCACGTCCCGCTGCACCCGCGCGAGCCGCGCCAACTGCTCGGCCACGACCTGCGCCTTCATGTCCCGCTGCACGTGCAGGCTCGCGTGCGAGAAGTCGCAACACCCCGCGCCGCCCGGACCCGACACCGGGCACACCGGGGTGACCCGTTCCGGGGACGCGTCGAGGATCTCGATCGCGTCGGCCCGGCAGTAGGACCCGCCGCGGTCCTCGGTGACGAGGGCGATCACCCGCTCGCCGGGTAGTCCGTGCCGGACGAAGACCACGCGCCCCTCATGGCGGGCGACGACGAAACCGCCGTGCCCGGGATTTCCCAGCCGCAGTTCGATGCGGCGGTCGGACCAGTTCTCACTCAACGCTGCTCGCCCGTCACTTGTCGTCGGGTTCGTAGCCGCGGCGTGACGCCCCGGCCGTGTATTCGATGTTCAGTGTCTTCGCCTTCTCGGACGAGTTCAGTTGCCACGGAACGCTGGTGACCATCACACCCGGCTGGAACAGCAGGCGGCTCTTGAGCCGCAGCGCACTCTGGTTGTGCAGGATCTGCTCCCACCAGTGCCCCACCACGTACTCCGGGATGAACACGGTGACGACGTCCCGCGGCGAGTCCTTCCGGACGCGCCGCACGTAGTCGAGCACGGGTTTGGTGATCTCGCGGTACGGCGACTCGATCACCTTGAGCGGCACCGCGATGTCGGTCTTCTCCCACTGGCGCACGAGCGCCCGGGTGTCGGGTTCGTCGACGTTCACCGTGATCGCCTCGAGGGTGTCCGGCCGTGTGGCCCGGGCATAGGCGAGCGCGCGCATCGTCGGCATGTGCAGCTTGGAGACGAGGACGATGGAGTGAGTCCGGCTGGGCAGCACCCCGTCCCATTCCTGTTCCTCGAGCTCCCGCGCGACGCTGTCGTAGTGCTTCCGGATCATCTTCATCACCACGAAGATGGCGACCATGGCCACGATCGCGATCCAGGCGCCTGCCGCGAACTTCGTGATGAGCACGATGATCAGGACGGCGCCGGTCATGGCGAGGCCGATGGAGTTGATCACCCGGGAGCGGTGCATCCGCCGGCGCTGAACCGGGTCGTTCTCCGTCGTCAGGTGCCGGGTCCAGTGCCGGATCATGCCCGTCTGGCTCAGCACGAACGAGACGAACACGCCGACGATGTACAGCTGGATCAGCTTGGTCACCTCGGCGCCGAACAGGACGACGAACGCGATCGCCGCCCCGGACAGGAACAGAATGCCGTTGCTGAACGCCAGTCGGTCGCCGCGGGTGTGCAACTGCCGGGGCAGGTAGCGGTCCTGCGCGAGGATCGAGCCGAGCACGGGGAACCCGTTGAAGGCCGTGTTGGCGGCCAGCACGAGGATCAGGGCCGTCACGACGGCGATGAAATAGAAGCCGATGGGGAAACCACCGAACACCGTCTCCGCGATCTGCGCGATCAGAGTCTTCTGGTGATACCCGGCGGGGGCGCCGATCAGCTGTTCGGCCGGGCTGTGCGCGTACACGATCCCGATCTTCTGGGCCAGGATGATGATGCCCATCAGGAGCACGATGGCAATCGATCCCAGCAGCAGCAGCGTGGTGGCCGCGTTGCGGGACTTGGGCTTCTGGAAGGCGGGAACACCGTTGCTGATCGCCTCCACACCGGTCAGTGCCGCACAGCCGGAGGAGAAGGCCCGCGCGATCAGGAACGCGAACGCGATCCCGTACAGGTGGGAGTCCTCGGCTTCGAGTTCGAATCCGGACGATTCGGCGCGCAGGTCGTCGCCGAGGACGAAGATCTGGAAGAACCCCCACAGCAGCATCAGGGCCATGCCGGCGATGAACGCGTATGTCGGGATCGCGAAGGCGGCACCGGATTCACGGATGCCACGCAGGTTGATGGCAGTCAGCAGCACGATGGCCGCGACCGCGAACAGCACCTTGTGCTGGGCCACGAACGGCACCGCCGAACCGATGTTGGACGCGGCCGACGAGATGGAGACCGCGACCGTGAGGACGTAGTCCACCAGCAGGGCGCTGCCCACGGTCAGACCCGCGTTGGGACCGAGATTGACGGTCGCGACTTCGTAGTCGCCGCCGCCCGACGGGTAGGCGTGCACGTTCTGCCGGTAACTGGCGACCACCACCGCCATCACCGCGGCGACGGCAAGTCCGATCCAGGGGGTGTAGGCGTAGGCGGAGATGCCCGCCACCGACAGCACCAGGAAGATTTCCTCGGGTGCGTAGGCCACCGACGACATCGCATCGGAGGCGAAGACCGGGAGGGCGATCCTCTTGGGAAGCAGCGTGTGCCCGAGCTTGTCGCTCCGGAAGGGTCTGCCTAGCAGTAGCCGCTTTGTGGCGGTCGAGAGCTTTGACACTGCCAAAGCGTAAGCCGTCCGCAGAAAACCTGGACCCTCACCCACCAATGTGTCCGGATTGCGATCTCTGTCTCGGTTGCTCTTCCGCCTGGGCACTGTACGGTTCGATTCGGTACGCACGTACTCGAGACGTGACACCAGAGCCCATGAACGGAGTACAAGGTGTATGTGGTCATCATGGGATGCGGCCGGGTCGGCTCATCCCTCGCTGGCTCGCTGACCCGGATCGGCCACGAGGTCGCGGTCATCGATCGCGACCCTGCCGCATTCCTGCGTCTCGAACCCGACTTCCCCGGACGCACCGTCGTCGGCATGGGATTCGACCGTGACGTGCTGGTCAAGTCCGGTATCGAGCGCGCAGAGGCATTCGCCGCCGTGTCGTCCGGAGACAACTCCAACATCATTTCCGCACGCGTGGCCCGGGAAACGTTCGGCGTGGAGCGCGTCGTCGCCCGGATCTACGACGCCAAGCGTGCCGCCGTGTACGAGCGGCTCGGGATCCCCACCGTCGCCACCGTCCCGTGGTCGACGGACCGCTTCCTGCACACCCTCACCCGCGACAGCCAGACCGCCAAGTGGCGCGATCCGTCCGGGACCGTCGCGGTCACCGAGTTGTCCCTGCACGAGGATTGGATCGGCAGGCCCGTCGCCGAACTCGAGGCGGCGACGAATTCGCGTGTCGCGTTCATCATCCGCTTCGGCACCGGCGTCCTTCCCGACCGCAAGACGGTCTTCCAGGCCGACGACCAGGTGTACATCGCGGCCGTGTCGGGAACGGTGGCCGAGGCCGTCGCGCTCGCGGGCAATCCCCCGCCTTCGGACGACTGAGACGGCAGTGAGAATGTTCACGATCGACCACCCGAACGGAAGCAATCGATGAGAGTCGCAATCGCAGGAGCTGGCGCAGTCGGACGCTCGATCGCGCGCGAACTGGTCCGCAGCGAACACGACGTCATGCTGATCGAACGCAAGCTCGAGCACGTCGAGCAGGAGTCGGTGCCCGAGGCGACCTGGGTCCACGCCGACGCGTGCGAGCTGAGCAGCCTCGAAACGGCGTCCCTCGAAACCTACGAGGTGGTGATCGCGGCCACCGGTGACGACAAGGCCAACCTGGTCCTCAGCCTCCTCGCGAAGACCGAGTTCGGGGTCAGTCGAGTGGTGGCCCGCGTCAACGATCCCCGCAACGAGTGGTTGTTCGACGAGTCGTGGGGAGTCGACGTCGCCGTCTCCACCCCCCGGATGCTCGCCTCGCTGGTGGAGGAGGCGGTGTCGGTCGGCGATCTCGTGCGGCTGATGACGCTGCGCCAGGGGCAGGCCAACCTCGTCGAGGTCACGCTGCCCGACAACACTCCGCTCGCCGGGAAACCCGTCCGCAAGCTGCAATTGCCCCGCGACGCCGCCCTGGTCACCATCCTCCGCGGCGGACGGGTCATCGTGCCGCAGCAGGACGATCCGCTCGAGGGCGGCGACGAACTGCTGTTCGTCGCGTCCGTGGACGTCGAGGACGACCTTCGAGCGGCCGTCGGGCTCTCCTGACCCGGCGGGGACCGATCGACACCCCGGGAGGATCCGTTGAGTACCACCGCAACACCCGAGAGCATCGTCGTCACCGACAGCCCGCAGCAGAGCCGTTACGAGATCCACGCCGACGATGAACTCGCGGGAATCGAGCAGTACGAAGTCGACGGGGACGCACGCGTTTTCGTTCACACCGAGATCTACCCGCGGTACGAGGGACTCGGACTCGCCCGGACGCTCGTCAGTGCGGCTCTGGACGATCTGCGCCGCCGTGGACTGCGGGTGCACCCGGTGTGCCCGTACGTCGTGAACTTCGTGTCGAAGCATCCCGAGTACCAGGACCTCGTGGCCTGATCGATTCGGCGACTTCGTCTCCGGCACAACCGGTCAGCGCCCCCCCGGCGGCCCCTACGAGGGGCGCCGTGCTCAGGCGCGGCCGGGCTCGTCCCGGGGGCCGCCTGCTTCCGTGTCGTCCGTCGGTTCGCCGGCCTCGTCGGAGGGTCCCGGTTCGACGATCCGGTCAGCCCGGCGCACAGCCCAGATCGTCACCAGGAGCGCCAATCCCGCCAACGGCCAGCCCATCGCGATGCGCGCGAACGCGAGCCACCCGGTCTGGTCCGAATCGTAAAGTTGCGACTGCACGAGGTAGCGGGCCGCGAACACCAGCGCCCAGGCGCCAGTGGCCACGTCGTAGGCCCGTACCGCGCCACGATGGCGCCGCCAGAGGTTGCCGTGGCCGTTGAGGAATCCCCAGATCAGGCCGACGATCGGCCAGCGCACCAGAATCGAGAGCAGGAACACCGCTCCGTACGCGAGGCTCGTGTAGATCCCGAACAGGAAGTATCCCTTGGCATCGCCCGTGCGGTAGGCGATGAACGCGGAGATGCCGACGCCGAAGAACCCGGACACCGCGGGCTGGATGGGGCTGTGGCGGACGAGGCGCCAGAGGAGAATGGCGACGGCGACACCGAGGGCCGCCCAGATCGCCGGACCCAGGCCCCACACACCGTTGACCGGAACGAAGACCAGGATGGGCAGGGTCGAATAGATCAGCCCGCTGATCCCACCGAGCTGTTCGAGTATGGATTGCTGCTTCGTTTCGGTCACTCAACGAGAGTGCCACATGGGGCGGCCCCTAGGATTCGCCGCGCAACTCGTAATACGGGTTGAAGATCACCTTCTGGCCGTCGCGTTCGCCGACACGTCCACGAACCAGCAGAGTCTTGCCCGGCTCGATACCCGGAATCCTCCGCCGGCCGATCCACACCAACTTGATCTGTTCCGTGCCGTCGAAGAATTCGGCTTCGATGCTGGCGTTCCCGGACTTCGGACAGGCTTCGACACTACGGAGCCGTCCCAGCATGGTGACCTCTTCGCCGCGGCTGCAGTCGCAGGCACGTTGTGCGCCGGACGCCTGAGACGTCTCGGCCATTTCCTCGGCGTCCAGCTGCTCGAGGTCCTCGGTGAGCCTGCGAGTCAGCCGACGAAAATATCCTGCCGTGGCGGGTGCCATTGCGCGCTCCTGGAGCATGTGCGACGCGAGATCTTCGCGCCGCTCGTAGGGCTGTGTATTCGCCACTGTAGACCCATTGGTTCCCGGCAACCACACCACCGGAGGAGCACCGTGAGGGACGAGGCAGGATCGTCACATGCCCTCTGATGACCGTCCCTCCGTTGCCGTTGTGCTCCCGGGTACGGGATCCGACGCGGACTTCGTGGCCCGCGCCTTCACCGAGCCCCTGACCTGCCGTGGAGTGCGCACGGCTGCAGTCGAACCCGACCCCCGGCGAGTCGTCGAAAGCTACGTCGACGCGCTCGACGCCGCGGCCGCCCGGCACGGGCGCATCCTCGTCGGAGGGGTCTCCATCGGGGCCGCCGTGGCACTGCAGTGGGCAGGATCACACCCGGATCGCGTCGCGGGCGTCCTCGCGGCACTGCCCGCGTGGACCGGGACCGCCGCGGACGCTCCCGCCGCCGCCAGCGCCCGGTTCACCGCGGCCCGGCTGCGGGCGGACGGCCTCGAACAGGTCACTGCCGAGATGATCGCCTCCAGCCCGCCCTGGCTGGGCCGGGAACTGGCGAAATCGTGGCGATCGCAGTGGCCGCACCTTCCCGCCGCACTGGACGAGGCGTCCCAGTACCACGCCCCCGGTGTCGGCGACCTCGAGCGCATCAAAGTGCCGGTGGGGATCGCCGCCGCCACCGACGACGCCGTGCATCCCCTCGAGGTCGCCCGCGAGTGGTCCGAACGACTACCGCACGCGGGCCTCGTCACGATGTCGCTGGACGAGATCGGCGCCGACCCGGCGATTCTCGGCTACGCCAGTCTCGATGCACTCGACTCGGTACTGCACAGGACCTGAGCGTCGAATCTCCGGGACCGGGATCAGCGACCGAGTTGCTGCATCGCCGAACCCGATTCGCCGCGACGCTGCTGCGGCGGTGCCTCCGCGGGGGGCGCCTGCTGCTCGCCCTGCGGACCCGCCGGAGCCGGCTGCTGCGGCGCGGGCTGCTGCGGAGCGGCACCCTGCTGCTGCGCCAGCTGCTGCTGGTGAGCGGCGGCCAGCTGCTGGGCGAGGGCCTCGGGCAGGACCACCGGCAGCGGCGTTCGCACCGGGTTCGGCTCGTTGCCCCGCTTCACGACGGTGTCGCGCAGGATCGCCCTGGCGGTCGCGACGAGCTCCGAGTCGGCCGTGTTGCCACCGCTCGGTCCCGCGACCACGCAGCGCACCATCCACCGGTAGCCATCGACGCCGATGAAGCGCAGGTCGGCGTTCGGGGTGACGGCGAAGACCTCGCGTCCCCACGGTCCGCTCTCGACGCTCACCGTCGCGTTGTCGTTGCGCAGCGATTCTGCGAGGTCGCCCGCGACTTCCCGCCACTGGCCCGGAGACTTCGGGGCGGCGTACGCGGCCACCGTGATGCGCCCGTGCTGGGTGACGAGATGCACGGCCTGCGGCGACCCGTCAGGCGCCATCTCGACCTGCAACTGGGCGCCCTGCGGCATCGGGACGAGCACGGAACCGAGGTCGAGGCGGGTTCCCACCTCACCGACGGTGAGGTCGGCGCCCGACTCGAGGTCGTCGGCGTCGTACGGACCGCCGTCCACCTCGGTCACGGCGTCGTAGTCGTCCTCGTAGTCCGCGTCGGCGTCGCCGGCCTCGGCGTCCGTCTCGGCGTCCTCGAAGAAACCGGGCCGGTCGTCCTCGGCTTCCTTCTTCTTACGACGTCCGAACATGATCAGGCTCCTTCACTGGCATTGCCGACGAGGCTCGCGTGGCCTCCGCTCGACCCGTGTCCGTCACTGCCGCGGGTGGTGCCGTCGAGCGACGGGACCTCGACGAACAACACCAGTTCGACCCGCTGGACGAGCAGTTGGGCGATCCGGTCGCCCCGGCGGATCTCGATCGGGGTCTCGAGGTCGTGATTGATCAGGCACACCTTGATCTCGCCGCGGTACCCGGCATCGATGGTGCCGGGGGTGTTGACCACCGACAGACCCGATTTTGCGGCCAGCCCGGAGCGGGGATGGATAAGCCCGACCGTGCCCAGCGGCAGCGCGATCGCGATGCCGGTTCCGACGAGGACCCGGCGCCCCGGCTCGATGGTCACATCGATGGTGCTGCACAGGTCGACACCGGCGTCGCCGTCGTGCGCACGCTGCGGTACCGGAATGTCGGGGTCCAGCCGCTGGAGGGCGACGGGCGGAAGGACGGGGGTCGCGGCGGGAGAAAGGCCGGGAGATAGGTCGCTCACGTGCACCGAGCCTACTCTCAGACACCGACTATCCTGGTCGGGTGTCACAAACGTCCCGGCCCGAAGTCGCGCCCACCGATAACACCTCGCCCGTGCTGTACTCCGAGCGCCTGTGGGTGCCCGTCTGGTGGTGGGCAGTGGGCTTGTTCGTCGCCGGTCTGCTCGCCGCGGAGGTGCACATGGGTGCGCCGGGTCTGCGCGCCTGGCTGCCGTACGTACTTCTGCTTCCCCTGCCCGTGTGGGGACTCGTCTGGCTCAGCCGACTCCGCGTCGAGGTCGTCGAGGAACCGAACGGTGTCCACCTGCGGGTCGGCCAGGCGCATCTGCCGCTGGACGTCATCGCGCGGGTCGCCGAAGTGCCCGGTTCGGCGAAGAGCGCGGCTCTCGGTCGTCAGCTCGACCCCGCCGCGTTCGTGCAACACCGGGTGTGGGTCAAGCCGATGGCACTGATCGTGCTCGACGACCCCGAGGACCCGACCCCCTACTGGTTGATCAGTACACGACGGCCGGCCGAGCTGCTGGCCGCCGTCAACCGTCCCCGCCCGCAGGCGGACGGAGACTGATCGGACGGTGGCCTCCCACCGTCCGCCTCTCGTACTCGCCGCCGCTCAGGCCGCGCAGTCCCTGCACACCAGCACTCCGCCCGCGTCGCTGGCGAGTCGGCTGCGGTGGTGCACCAGGAAACAGCTCGAACACGTGAATTCGTCGGCCTGCTTCGGCACGACCCGCACCGAGAGCTCTTCACCGGACAGATCCGCGCCGGGCAGTTCGAACGATTCCGCGGTGTCGGACTCGTCGACGTCGACAACAGCCGACTGAGCCTCGTTGCGTCGCGCCTTCAGTTCCTCCAGTGAATCCTCCGAAACCTCGTCGGACTCTGTTCGCCGCGGTGCGTCGTAGTCAGTTGCCATGTCGCCTTCCCCTCATCCTCTTCGGTGTATCCCGGCCCGTGCGGTACGTCGAACCGATTGTTGGTCGACCGCCCACACGAAAACCGCCTCGGCGCAGATCACACCCCGCGGCTGCACAACGCTGCAGCGAATGGGTTCGTGCCCGGAACCACGCCCCGGAAACATGATCTACGCCTCTTTTGTCATCTTCTGCCGACCCTCGTTCTGCACGCTTTGAACGACTGGGGCCGCCAGACAGTAGCCGAAGGAAGTACAAAAGTCGTAACCGAATCGACCGATCGCGCAAATTGTCTGCTAATCGTCACCAACACCACAGCAAGCTGTGACATTCCACAACGGGGACGGGTTCGGGGTTATGACGTGCCAGGGATCTAAGGTAGGTGCCGAACCTGCGCCACGACGTGTGGCCGGGCCCTGTATCGGTGCGCTGCACGGGTGCAACGTACGAAGCGCAGTTCGTAGGAGAGGTCGAGGCACACTGTGGTTTCACTGATCACCGAAGGCAGCCCGCTCGACGACAAGGGTCGTCCGTTCCGGCGGCGGCGGGCGATGCCGATCCTCGTGGTGTTCGCGGTCCTCGCCCTGCTCGGCGCCGTCGTGTGGATCGGCGTCCTCGGCGACGACGAGGATCTGGCCACCACGGTCGACTGCAACCCTCCCCAGCCCGCCGCGCAACCCGTCGACCCCGCCGCCCCGCCGCAGCAGGCACTGGGTGAGAAGGTCGACGGTTCGACCCTGCGGGACGTGGAGCCTGCCGCGCTGTCGGCCACGAAGGTCCGCGTGTTCAACGCCAACGGCGAGCACGGCCAGGCGGCGCAGGTGGCCGCACAGCTCAGCGACTACGGGTTCGCGAGCGCGCCCGACGTCCAGGCGGGCAACGACCCGGTCTACGTCGACCAGAACATGCAGTGCCAGGGGCAGCTGCGATTCGGACCCAACGGCGCCGCCGCCGCGAGCGCACTCTGGCTGGTGGCCCCATGTGCCGAACTCATCCAGGACACCCGCACCGACGACACGGTCGACCTCGCGCTCGGCACCTACTTCCGCAAGATCTCGCCGAACACCGACGCCGAAGAGGTCCTGCGGTCCCTGAAGGATCCGCCGCCCGGAAGCCAGCCCGCCCCCCTCGACATCGACCTGTTGAAGGCGGCGCGCACCGCCCGCTGCTGACCGGCGGTCACCGTTCCGGGATCGGGGCGTCCACCCCGATCCCGGCGAACAGCGCGTCCAGGGCGTCGGCGATGCCGGGGGCCGCGGCCACCACCACTTCGCCGTCCGCGCTCGACGTCTGCGGGGAAGGGATGCGTACGCGGGCCCCCGCCTCGGTCGCGATCAGCGACCCCGCGGCCCAGTCCCACGGGCTCAGCCCGTGTTCGAAATGAGCGTCGACACGACCGGCCGCAACCATGCACAGATCGAGGGCCGCCGAACCGATCCGGCGGATGTCGCGCACCCTCGGCAGGATGTCCGCGATGAGGGCGCCCTGTGCCTTGCGCCGCGCCGCGCCGTACCCGAATCCGGTGGCGAGCAACGCCATCGACACGTCGGTGACCGGGTTGCACCGGAGGTCGCTCACCCGCCCGTCCGCGTCGGTGAGGGTGGCCCCGCCGCCACGTGCCGCCGCGTAGGTCGATCGGGCCGCCACGTCGACCACGGCCCCGGCGACGGACACGCCGTCGATCTGGGCGGCCACGGAGACCGCGTACGCGGGGACGCCGTACAGAAAGTTCACGGTGCCGTCGATCGGATCCACGATCCACCGCACCTCGGCGACGGAATCCTCCTCTCCCCCACCTTCTTCGCCGAGGATCGCGTCGTCGGGGCGAAGCTCCGCGAGCCGGTCGCGGATGACCTGCTCGCTCTCGGTGTCGACCACCGTGACCGGGTCGGTCGGGGTGCTCTTCGACGCGACGGAATCGCCGGATCCCGCTCGCTTGCCGACGATTCCGAAGACCTCGGGCCGTCGCGCCCGGACGTGGGCGGCGGCCTCCTCGGCCACCGCCACGGCGACCTCGAGTAGTCGCCTGGGATCGGTGCCGACGTGGCCTGGTGCGGACTCTGAACTCTGGGGTGCATGCACCCACCCATCGGAACACACTTTCGCTGCCTCACACCACCGCTGACGTTTCGCACAGCTGGTGTCATCGCCCACCGAACACGCGTCGACACACTAGTGTGACGGGCAGCAGAACTGCGCCGGAGAACACGTCGTCGTCGACACGAAGGAGCACACGCCATGACCAAAACGGGGTTCGGTGTCGACGTCGGAGGCAGTGGCGTCAAGGGTGGCGTCGTGGATCTCGAGACGGGCCAGCTGGTCGGGGACCGGATCAAGCTCCTCACTCCCCAGCCGTCCACCCCGGAAGCGGTCGCGGAGACCGTCGCCGAGATCATCCGCCAGGCGGAATGGGACGGACCGGTCGGTATCACGCTGCCGAGCGTCGTCACCGGCGGTGTGGCGCGATCGGCCGCCAACATCGACAAGAAGTGGATCGGGACGGACGCCCGCGCGCTGTTCTCCGACGCACTCGGCGGCCGGCTCGTCACCGTCCTCAACGACGCGGATGCGGCGGGGATAGCGGAGGACGCGCTCGGCGCCGGCAAAGACGCGAAGGGTGTCGTCATCCTCCTCACGTTCGGCACCGGCATCGGCTCGGCGATCCTCCACGACGGCGTCCTGCTTCCCAACACCGAGTTCGGGCACATGGAGGTGGACGGCAAGGAAGCCGAGCATCGGGCGGCGTCCTCGGTCAAGGAGAAGAAGGATCTGTCGTACAAGGAATGGGCCGGCGAGGTGAGCCGTGTCCTCACCCGGTTCGAGAACCTACTGTGGCCGGATCTGTTCATCGCCGGCGGCGGAATCAGCCGGAAGAACGAGAAGTGGATCCCGCATCTGACCAACAGGACACCCGTCGTACCTGCTGCGCTCCTGAATACGGCGGGCATCGTCGGTGCTGCGCTCGCAATGGAAACGGGCATCGCTCCGTAACTAATTCGGATGGGTCGTTACAATGGAAGAACCCGGCTGCGCGCCGGCGAAACCAGTAGACCTCTCCGCCGGATGACCACTCTGGCGTGACGCCGCACGACACCGTCACGAAAGGGCGTACGTGGCAGCCACCGATACACGTCAGACTGCTGATTCGACTTCGGAGTCAGGACCGGAAGCACCAGTCGGAGCGGCAGCCACCGGCACTGCTCCGGCAGCCGAGGAAGCTCCCGCGAAGAAGCCGGCGGCCAAGAAGGCTCCCGCCAAGAAGGCAGCAGCGAAGAAGGCTCCCGCCAAGAAGGCGGCAGCGAAGAAGGCGGGCGGCAAGAAGGCCACGGCCGGTAAGGGCGCGGACGGCGAGGACGTCGACGAAGACTCCGCCGACATGGAGGACATCGACATCACCGAGGGCGACCTCGCCGAGGTCGAGTCCGACGTCGTCGAGGTCGTCGCAGTCGGCGAGGACGAGGAGACCGAGGAGCCGTCCGAGAAGGACAAGGCCTCCGGCGACTTCGTGTGGGACGAGGAGGAGTCCGAAGCGCTCCGCCAGGCCCGCAAGGACGCCGAACTGACCGCGTCCGCCGACTCGGTCCGCGCCTACCTGAAGCAGATAGGCAAGGTCGCCCTCCTCAACGCCGAAGAGGAGGTCGAGCTCGCCAAGCGGATCGAGGCCGGGCTCTACGCGACCCAGATCATGCAGGAGCTGTCCGATTCCGGAGAGAAGCTCCCCGCCGCCCAGCGCCGGGACATGAGCTGGATCTGCCGCGACGGCAACCGCGCCAAGAACCACCTCCTCGAGGCGAACCTCCGCCTCGTCGTGTCGCTGGCCAAGCGCTACACCGGCCGCGGCATGGCGTTCCTCGACCTGATCCAGGAAGGCAACCTGGGCCTCATCCGTGCCGTCGAGAAGTTCGACTACACCAAGGGCTACAAGTTCTCGACCTACGCCACGTGGTGGATCCGTCAGGCCATCACCCGCGCGATGGCCGACCAGGCCCGCACCATCCGCATCCCGGTGCACATGGTGGAGGTCATCAACAAGCTCGGCCGCATCCAGCGTGAACTCCTGCAGGACCTGGGCCGTGAGCCCACTCCCGAAGAGCTCGCCAAGGAAATGGACATCACGCCCGAGAAGGTGCTGGAGATCCAGCAGTACGCTCGTGAGCCCATCTCCCTCGACCAGACGATCGGCGACGAGGGCGACAGCCAGCTCGGCGACTTCATCGAGGACTCCGAGGCCGTCGTGGCCGTCGACGCCGTGTCGTTCACCCTCCTGCAGGATCAGCTGCAGTCGGTGCTGGAGACGCTCTCCGAGCGTGAAGCGGGCGTCGTGCGCCTGCGCTTCGGCCTGACCGACGGACAGCCCCGCACCCTCGACGAGATCGGACAGGTCTACGGGGTCACGCGTGAGCGCATCCGTCAGATCGAGTCCAAGACCATGTCGAAGCTGCGCCACCCGTCCCGGTCGCAGGTGCTGCGCGACTACCTGGACTGACGAACACACCTCGATGCCCCCGGACTCCGAGCGAGTCCGGGGGCATCGTCGTGTGCGCCCGCGGCATCCGCCTACGGCCCGCTACGCGCTGGTGCGGACCCGGATCCAGGCCCCTGCCACCGGTTCGACCACCCGTGCCGCCACCGGGCCGATGACGGCCATCAGAAGGACATACGCGGTGGCGAGTGCCACGAGTTCGCTCTCCACCGCTCCGGCCGACAATGCCAGGCCTGCGATGACGATGGAGAACTCGCCGCGCGCGATCAGCGCGACCCCCGCCCGGGCCCGGCCCAGCCGCCCGACGCCCTGCTGTTTCGCCGCCCAGGCGCCGGTGACCATCTTCGTCAGCGCGGTGACGACGGCGAGCAGGACGGCCCAGCCGAGAACCGGTGGAATCGCCCGGGGGTCGGTGTTGAGTCCGAACACCACGAAGAACATCGCGGCGAACAGATCGCGGAGCGGTTCGAGGACGCGGCTCGCGTTGTGGGCGGTCGTACCGGAGATCGCGATTCCCAGGAGGAACGCCCCCACGGCGGCCGAGACCTGCATCGCCGAGCTGATCCCCGCGACGAGGAGCGCGGCGCCGAGCAGTTTCAGGAGCAGCGTCTCGCTGTCCGGGCTGTCCAGCAGGGCGGACACGTAGCGGCCGTACCGCAGGGCGATCACGAGGACGACCGAGATGACGACGAGGGAGATGCCCACCGCCTCGAGTCCACCGGCGAAACTGACGCCGGCGAGCAGAGCCGTCAGAATGGGCAGGTACACGGCCATCGCGAGATCCTCGAACACGAGAATCGAGAGCACGACCGGCGTTTCGCGGTTACCGAGCCGACCCAGGTCGCTCAGCACCTTCGCGATGATGCCCGACGACGAAATGTAGGTGACGCCGGCCATCACGACCGCGCCGGTGGGTCCCCACCCCAGCATCAGTGCTACGACCGCTCCGGGCGCGGCGTTGAGGACAGCGTCCACGACCCCGGCCATCCACGACCGTCGCAACCCGGTGACGAGTTCCGACGCCGTGTATTCCAGCCCCAGCAGAAGCAGGAGAAGAACCACGCCGATCTCGGCCGCCAGGTGGCTGAACTCGCTGATGTCGCCGAGATTGACGAATCCGCCGCTGCCGAAGCAGAGTCCGCCGAGGAGATAGAACGGGATCGGCGACATGCCGAACTGAGCTGCCAGACGGCCCAGCAATCCGAGCGCGAAGAACACCGCGCCCAATTCGATGAGCGCGAGCGTGGTGGTGTTCACGGGACCGTCAGCCGTTGGCCAGAAGCTTGGCTGACGCGTCCAGTCCGTCTGTGGTTCCGACGGCGACCAGGAGGTCGCCGGAGGTGAGCAGGAAATCGGGCTTCGGTGACGGGTACACCTGACCGGCCCGCATGACCGCGACGATCGAGACTCCGGTGCGGGTGCGCATCGCCGTGTCGCCGAGCGGGCGGCCGTCGAACCGGGAGTCCTCCTTGATGTAGAGCTGCTTGGTGCGGATTCCGGGCAGGTCCCGGTGCTCCTCCTCCAGCTGCGCCACCAGTTGCGGTGCTCCCAGCAGGTTGCTGAGGACTGCCGCCTCCTCGGTGGTGAGCGGCACGGACGCAGCGCACGCATCGAGATCGTCGGCCTTCGAGACGATCAGATCGGTGCGACCGTCGCGGTGGGTGATGACACCGATGCGGCGACCGGCGGCGAGTTCGAAGTCCTTACGCACCCCGATACCCGGTAGTGGCGTCACTTCAACGTTCATGCCTCCACGGTAGACCGATCGGTGTGACCAACCGCGGAAGGCTCGCGTCAGTGCCGGGCCGGGAACATTCCGTCGGCGTCGGGGCGGTAATCCTCGACCGCGGTGACCGCCGTGACGGGCAGCGTCCCGTACAGGTGTGGGAACAGCATCGACGCCGGATCCGCCGGCACGCCCGGCTCCCACCTCACCGGCGCACCGAGCGCGGCGGGGTCGAGCCTCAGCAGGACGAGGTCCGTACGCCCGGCGAACAACCTGTTGGCGGGCAGATGCACCTGGGCCGGCGTCGAGAGGTGCACGAAACCGTCCGCGGCGAACGTCGCGGGCACTCGACTGCCTTCGCGTTCCGCGGTGCGCCATTCCTCGCGGCTGCAGATGTGGACCAGCTGGTCTTCGGATTTCACACGGTGAGACTAGCGTCACGCCCCGGAACGAATCAGCTGTCAGCGAACTCGGACCGCGCGGTCTGTTCACATCTGCGCTCGTCACGTCCCTGACTGGGCGTTTCCGGCGGGTTTCGTGTGTGATGCAACACTGAGAAACGCCGATGGGAACAACGCGTAAACCCCAAACGTCTGACAGAGTAGATCCACCGCGCCACCCCCGACGCGGCGGACCAAGGCCCCAGGCACTCGGCGTCAGTCGAAGCCAGTACGGAGGAGTCATGCCCGGAACACTGACCAGCCCCCCGTTGACCGCAGCCGACCGGTGCGACCGGTGCGGTGCGGGAGCCCGCGTTCGCGCGGTACTTCCGACCGGAGGAGAGTTGCTCTTCTGCGGTCACCACGCCAACGAGCACGCAGACCGCCTTCGCGAGATGAACGCCACGATCGTGTCCGAAGCCGAAGCTGCAATCTGATACGTCAGCCGGGTGACCCGTCCCAGGCTCACCTATTCAGCAAAGAGACCGGCGAGTGCGATGCACTCGCCGGTCTCTCTTTACGTTCGCGTCACCGAGTGACGGCGGTCACCACTGTCGCAGGGTGGAGATCCGCTCGGTGAGCTGCTCGACGGTGGCGATCGCCGTGGGCGGGCCCCCGCAGACGCGACGCAGTTCGCCGTGGATGGTGCCGTGCGGCTTGCCCGTCCGGTGGTGGTGCATCGCGACGAGACTGTTCAGTTCCCGACGCAGCTGCGCGAGCTGTCCGGCGGCGGCCACCCGGTCCGCGACCTGGGGCACGGGCGTGTGCACGGGCGCGGGGGCGGGCTCCTGCTTGTCCAGCTGCTCCGACTGACGCTGACGGAGCAGCGCGCGCATCTGATCGGCGTCGAGCAGTCCGGGCAGACCCAGGTAGTCGGCCTCCTCGTCGGAGCCCGAGAACGTGGCCGTCCCGAAGGACGACCCGTCGTAGATCACCTGGTCGAGCTCGGCATCCGCGCCGAGCGAGGTGAACGCCTTCTCCTCCTCGCCGAGCTCGTCCTTCTGCTTGTTCGCGTCGGCGAGAAGATCGTCGTCGAAGCCGTCCTTCTCCCGATGGGGCTTGCCGAGCACGTGGTCGCGCTGCGCCTCGAGCTGGCTGGCCAGGTCGAGCAGCACCGGAACCGACGGGAGGAACACGCTCGCGGTCTCGCCCTTGCGACGGGACCGCACGAAACGCCCGATCGCCTGCGCGAAATAGAGCGGGGTGGACGCACTGGTCGCGTACACACCGACGGCCAGGCGGGGAACGTCGACGCCTTCCGACACCATGCGGACGGCGACCATCCACTTCTGGGTGCTCGCCCCGAACTCGGCGATCCGCTTGGACGCCGTGGGGTCGTCGGAGAGCACCACGACCGGATCTTCCCCGGTGACCGCCTTCAGGGTCTGCGCGTACGCACGGGCCACGGTCTGGTCGGTGGCGATCACGAGACCCCCGGCGTCGGGCATGCCGCCCGTGCGCAGCTGGCCGAGCCGGGTGTCTGCGGCGTGCAGGACCGCGGGAATCCAGTCGCCCGACGGATCCAGGGCCGTTCGCCACGCCCGGGCCGTCTGCTCCGCGCTGAGCGGCTCACCGAGTCGCGCAGAGAACTCCTCGCCCGCGTTGTTCCGCCAGCGTGCCTCGCCGGAGTAGGCGAGGAACACGACGGGCCGGACGACGCCGTCCGCGAGGGCGTCCGAGTACCCGTAGGAGTGATCCGCCTTCGAACGCATCAGACCCTCGCGATCGGGTTCGTATGTCACGAACGGGATCGCACTGTCGTCGCTGCGGAACGGCGTACCGGTCAGGGCGAGGCGGCGGGTGGCGTCACCGAACGCCTCCCGGATGGCGTCACCCCAGCTCTTCGCGTCGCCACCGTGGTGGATCTCGTCGAGGATGACCAGCGTGCGGCGGCTCTCGGTGCGGACCCGGTGCTTGAACGGGTGGGAGGCGACCTGCGCGTACGTCACCACGACACCCTGGTAGTCGCTGGACGTCTGTCCCGTCGAGTTCGAGAAGTACGAGTCCAGCGCGATGCCGTTGCGCGCAGCCGACTCGGCCCACTGGTGCTTGAGGTGCTCGGTCGGTGCGACCACGGTCACCTGATCGACGGTGCGGTCGCGCAGCAACTCCGACGCGACCCGCAGCGCGAACGTGGTCTTACCGGCGCCCGGCGTCGCGACCGCGAGGAAGTCCTGCGGTCCGGTCGACAGATACTTCGTCAGCGCACGACGCTGCCAGGCGCGCAGTGATCCTGCGGGTCTGGCAGGTTCTGTCTGTGCGAGGTAGGCCTCGGTGCCCACGATCTGCGCTGCCTCGGTTTCCATTCTCGGCGCCGACTGGGAGCCCACTGTCTCAGCACTCACGGGCTGCCCTCCGCTGGCATGGCACTGTTTGCTCGCACTCCTCGGTATTCGATCGACATGTCCGGGTCCAGACCCGAAGGCGCTGTCCGTCAAGGAGCCTAGCGTCCGGATCCGACGCGGACCGCATTCGCGACATCCGATAGTGACAGATTTGTCGCGACACGAGGACAGCAGCGGTGGGCAACCGGGCGTGTCCTCAGGGATGCTGGAAACATCATGACCGAAACACCCTCGACAACGCCGCAGAGTGGCGGTGACCCACCCCGGTCCGGGTGGCATCCGCTACGTCGTGCACTGAGCGTGATCGGTCGCACAGCGAGCAAGGCCTGGGACGATTCGATCTTCGGAAAGGCGGCCACGGCGGCGTTCTGGCAGACACTGTCGCTGCCTCCGCTCCTGCTGGGGCTCCTCGGAATGCTCGGCTACGTCGGCGGCTGGTTCGGACCCGACACCGTCGACATCATCCAGTCGAAGATCATCAACTTCAGCGGGACGGTGTTCAGCGACAGCGTCGTCGAACAGATCATCCGCCCCACCGTCGGCGACGTACTCGAACGTGGGCGCCCCGAGATCGTGTCACTGAGCTTCCTGCTGTCCCTGTGGGCCGGCTCCTCCGCCATTTCCACGTTCGTGGACTCGATCGTCGAGGCCCACGGCCAGCAGGAGGCGCGGCACCCGGTGTGGCAGCGCGTGTTCGCACTGCTGCTCTACGTGATGTTCCTGATCCTCGCCGTGTTCACCCTGCCGCTGGTCGCGCTGGGGCCGACGCTCGTCGGCAGAGTGCTCCCGGAGGCGTGGCGCACGATCGGGACGGAGATCGTCGACACGTTCTACTACCCCGGCGTGGGCCTGTTGCTCATCGTGGGCCTGACGACGCTGTACAAGGTGGCACTGCCCCGGTCGCTGCCCTGGCACCGGCTGCTCGGCGGCGCGCTCGTGGCGGGGGTGTTCTTCCTCGGCGCGAGCACCTGCCTGCGCCGCTACCTCTCCTGGGTGGCCGGAACCGGATACACGTACGGGGCGCTGGCCACGCCGATCGCGTTCCTGCTGTTCACGTTCTTCCTGGGTTTCGCGGTGGTGCTCGGCGCCGAGTTCAACGCCACCGTCCAGGAGTTCTGGCCCGCCCGTGCCACCCGCATCGACCAGATGCGGGATTGGATCGCCGCACAGGCCGAGAGTTCGCCGTCGACGGGTCCGGTGACCAGCCTCACACGTCGCATCGCCACCGGTCCGATCAAGGTCGTCGGCGACCGTGCCCGTCCGGATGCGGGCGAGCCGGAGCCCGGGAACGACGACGAGCCCGACGGCCCGGTACGAGAACCTCCCGAGCCACCGGGTGTGCGACGAGCGCCGGTGAAGCCTCAGTCGCCCTTGCGTAATCCTTCGTAGATCTTCTTGCAGTCGGGGCAGACCGGCGATCCCGGCTTCGCGGACTTCGTCACCGGAAACACTTCGCCGCACAACGCGACGACGTGAGTGCCCATGACGGCGCTCTCCGCGATCTTGTTCTTCTTGACGTAGTGGAAGAATTTGGGAGTGTCGTCATCGGTCGACTCGTCGGTGGTGACGTCGGGCCGTTCCTTGGTTTGAGTGCTCACCCCTCAATAATGCCGCAACCGGCCGACGAACCCACCCCCTGTGTGCATTTGCCGCCCGACAGTGGAACAGTGGAGTCATGGCACGAAGTGCAGGGTTCGGTGGGTCCCACGACGCCGGCTCCCCGAGCAATCCGGTTCTCATCACCGAGGCGGCGCGATCCATCGAGGATCAACATCGCGCCCGTGTCCGCAAGTACCTGCTCATCATGTCCTTCCGGTTCCCCGCGCTGATCTTCGCGGCGGTGGCGTACGGCATCTGGGAGAACCCGTGGATCTCGATGGCGATCATCGGTGTGTCGATCCCGCTGCCGTGGATCGCGGTTCTCATCGCCAACGACCGCCCGCCGCGCACCAAGGACGAGCCCAGCCGGTACGACCACCGCGAGTCGCCGTCCACCGCGCTGCCCGCGCCGCCGCACCACACGATCGAGGGCTGACACAGTCGGGCGTGCTGCAACAATGCACGGGTGAACCGTGACGAGCTGCTGTCGATCTGCCCCTCTCTGCGTGCGGCCCTCCGCCGCAACCGGTACGACACGGACACCCTGCTCGATGCGCTGGGCCCCGAGGTCCATGCGGCGCTGAGCCGCAACGAGCCGGTCCCGGTACGCCGGGCCAGCGCGGCCTGCGGCGAACTCGGCACCCTGATCCGCCTGTTCCTTCTCACCGACGACTGTCCCGTCAGCGAGGTGGCCGCGGCGCTGTCCCCGCTGCCGGTCGAAGACGCCGTGGCGGCCGGCCTGCTCGAATCCGACGGCGACGTCGTCCGGGCAGCCCTCGACCTTCGTCCGATGGACATCGGCGGGGGCAACCGCTGGGTGCTCTCCGACCTCGACGGCTCACTCCGCCCCCGCGAGACCCCCGTCGACCACGTCATCGGCGTCGGGCACGCGTCGCTGTCGCTGCTGCAGGCCACCCCGACCGCGCCGGTCGGGACGCTGCTCGACGTCGGGACCGGTTGCGGCATCCAGGCCCTGCACGGCGCGTCCTACGCCGACTCGGTCACGGCCACGGACCTGAACGTCCGTGCCGTCGATCTGGCGGCCGTCACGGCGGCACTCAACGAGGAAGAGATGGAACTGCTCGCCGGGTCGTGGTTCGATCCGGTCGAGGGCCGCACGTTCGATCAGGTCGTGGCCAATCCGCCGTTCGTCGTCAGCCGCGCCCGGGTGGGTCACACCTACCGCGACTCCGGACTCGACCTCGACGGCGCGAGTGAGCTGATGATCTCCCGCGTGGCCGACTATCTCGCGCCCGGCGGCACGGCGGCGCTGCTGGCGTCCTGGATCCACGTCGAGGGCGAGGACTGGCGCGCCCGGGTGGCCTCCTGGCTTCCCGCCCACGGGATCGATGCGTGGGTGGTGCAGCGGGATGTCGCGGACCCGGCCCTGTACGTCGGCACCTGGATGCGGGACGGCGGCCTCGACGCCCGGGACCCGGCCACCGCGACCATTGCCGAGGACTGGCTGGATCACCTCGCGAGCGCCAACGTCGAGGGGGTCGGCTTCGGGTTCGTCTACCTGCGCCGGACCGACGCACCCACCGATCTGATGGCGGAGGATCTCACCCACGGCTTCAGCGACCCCTTGGGCGCGGAGGCGCTCGCGTACTTCGAGCGGGTGGCGTGGCTGCGCGACCACGACGTGCTCACCGCGCGTTTCCGTGTCGAGGAGAGCACCGCCCTGGAGCGGGTGTTCCTGCCCGGCGACGAGGGATGGAACCAGGTGGTCGCCCGGCTGCACCGGGGGAACGGCCCGGCGTGGCAGCACGAGGTCGACGATCTCGTCGCCTCGCTCGTCGCGGGCATGCGCGGTGACGGCCTCGTGCTGGGCGAACTGATCGAGCTTCTCGCCGCCGCCCACGGCGTCGACGCCGAGGAACTCGCGCAGTCGGCCGTGCCGCTCGTGCACGCTCTCGTCCGGCACGGACTCGTGCTTCCCGCGTAGCCGCCGGGTTCCCGATCCGTGGCCCTTATACGTGTTCTCAGCAACTTCTCAGGACTGAATCGAGGAACCCGCAGGTCACAGCGCCTTCACAAATTACCGGCCGGGAACTTTCCCAGGCCTTCGGTGCGTTGATCCATATGAGACACCACCGATGAGGAGGCAAGTCATGACAAGCCCCAGCACCACTACTCGCATTCGCCCCAGCGCTGCCGATCTGGACGCCCAGAGCCCCGCTGCCGACCTGGTCCGCGTCTACCTGAACGGAATCGGCCGCACAGCTCTGCTGACGGCCGCAGACGAGGTAGAACTGTCCAAGCGAATCGAGGCTGGGCTGTACGCCGCGCACATCCTGGAGACCGGGAAGCGACTCTCTCCCGCCAAGAAGCGGGACCTCGCGACGGTCGTCCGTGAAGGACAGTCAGCCCGCGCACACCTCCTCGAGGCCAACCTGCGGCTCGTCGTCTCACTCGCCAAGCGGTACACCGGACGCGGCATGCCCCTGCTGGACCTCATCCAGGAGGGCAACCTGGGTCTGATCCGCGCGATGGAGAAGTTCGACTACGCGAAGGGGTTCAAGTTCTCGACGTACGCCACCTGGTGGATTCGTCAGGCGATCACCCGCGGCATGGCCGACCAGAGCCGGACGATCCGGCTCCCAGTGCACCTCGTGGAGCAGGTCAACAAGCTGGCCCGTATCAAGCGTGAGCTGCATCAGCAGCTCGGGCGTGAGGCGACGGACGACGAGCTGGCCGAGGAGTCGGGCATCCCGGCGCACAAGATCGCGGATCTCCTCGACCACAGCCGCGACCCGGTGAGCCTCGACATGCCGGTCGGCAACGACGAGGAAGCTCCCCTGGGCGACTTCATCGAGGATTCCGAGGCCACGTCGGCGGAGAACGCCGTGATCGCCGGTCTTCTGCACAGCGACGTGCGCAGCGTGCTGGCCACCCTCGACGAGCGTGAGCAGCAGGTCATCCGGCTGCGTTACGGTCTCGACGACGGTCAGCCGCGCACTCTCGACCAGATCGGCAAGCTCTTCGGGCTCTCCCGCGAGCGGGTCCGCCAGATCGAGCGCGAAGTGATGGGCAAGCTGCGTCAGGGCGACCGCGCCGAGCGGTTGCGCTCCTACGCCAGCTGACGAGAACCTCCCACCGGAATCAGCGCCGGTGCCGGTCGTACGCGACCGGCACCGGCGTTGCGCTGTCTGCGAGGCGGGGTGACCGGTCAGCGCAGGCGTCGGGGCCCGAGGTCGGCGACGCTGGGCTCCGGGCCGATCCGCACACGCGAATCGGTGATCTGCGCGCCCTCGGCCGATGCGAGCACGGGTTCGCAGGCCAGTTCCCGCACCTCTGGGAGGTCGTCCGCGAGAGCCGAGATCCGCTGCACGAGGTCGACGAGAGCCGATTTGTTCACCGGGACCGCGCTGCGGTAGCCGGACAGCAGCGGTGCGGCTTTCGGTGCGTCGATCAGTTCCGTTGCGGCGTCCTCGGTGAGGGGCAGGACCCGGTAGGCGCGGTCGCCGAGGAGGTCGGAGATCACGCCGGCGAGTCCGAACGAGATGAGCGAACCGAACGACGGGTCGTCCTGGACGCCCACCACACAGCCGATTCCCTTCGTGGCCATCCGCTGCACGTGGAGTAGCGGTTCACCGGACGCGGCGGCGAGGTCGCGGTAGGCCCAGCGGACCGAATCGGGCCCGACCAGATCGAGGCGGACGCCACCGAGGTCCGGCCGGTGCCGCCACTGCTCCCCCGTCGCCTTCACCGCGACCGGGTACCCCAATTCCTCGGCGGCCTGCACGGCCTCGTCTTCGGTGGTGGCGGAACGGAATTCCACGACATTCACGCCGTAGCACGCGAGGAGTTGCGATGCCTCGAAGTCCGACAGCCAGCGTCCGGACGACGTCCCCAGCCAGCCGTCGACCATCGTTTTCGCCCGCTCCGGATCGATCCCATTGGGGCGCACCACTTTCGAGGACGGTTTGCTCTTCCACGCCGAGTACCGCCAGGCGCGGGCCAGTGCCAGCGCCGCACGTTCCGGACCGGGATAGGAGGGAACCGAACCGCGCGTCGGGTGCCCGTCCTCACCACGGACCGCCAGGACGTCGGGCACACCCTCCGCCGCGAGGAACGTCGTGAGGACGGGTTTGTCGGCGTCCCGCACCGCCTCCCGCAGCGCCTGGGCATAGGGTTCGACGGGAACGGCGACCGGTGGTACGAACACGGCGATCACCGAATCGACGTCGAAGGACGTGAGCGCCGTCCGCACGGCCGCCGCGAACTCCTCGGGACCGGCCTGCGGACCGAGGTCGACGGGGTCGCCGACCTGCAGACCCTCACTGCGTGCCGCGTCCGCGGCGAGCACACCGAGGGCGGTGGAGTTCCCGACCACGGCGAGCCGGGGTCCCGCGGGCAGCGGCTGATATCCGAACAGCAGCGCACAGTCGAACAGCTGGGAGATCGACCCGACCTGCACGACACCGGCCTGCTCGAAGAGGGCGCGGACGATCGAATCGTCCATCTCGCCACCGCTGGCCGCCAATGCGGGCGGGACGGCGTGCCTGCCGCTCTTGACCGCGACGATCGGCTTGTTCCGTGCCACCCGGCGTGCGATGCGCGAGAACTTGCGGGGGTTGCCGAAGCTCTCCAGGTACAGCAGCACCACCTCGGTGGCCGGATCCGAATCCCAGTACTGCAGGAGGTCGTTGCCGGAGACGTCGGCGCGGTTTCCCGCGGAGACGAAGGCGGACAATCCGATTCGGCTCCGCGCGGCCTCGTCGAGGATCGCGATGCCGAGCGCGCCGGACTGGCAGAAGAATCCGACGTTGCCCGGGCTGGGCAGCACCGGTGCGAGGGTGGCGTTCAACGAGACCTCGCTGTCGTTGTTGGCCACACCGAGCGCGTTGGGACCGATCAGCCGCATCCCGTGCGCTCGGGCGGCGTGGACGAGGCGACGTTCGGACTGCCGTCCGTCCATCCCGGTTTCACTGAATCCCGACGACACGACGACGAGTGCCTTGACCCCCTTGTCCAGGCAGTCGTCGAGGACGGCGTTGATCGACTCGGCGGGTACCGCGACGACGGCGAGATCCACCTCGTCGGGGATGTCGCGAACCGACGGGTACGCCCGCACTCCGTGGACCGAACGGTGCTCGGCGTTGACCGGGTACACCGGGCCGGTGAATCCCGCCCGCAGCAGGTTGGTCAGCACGGCGTTGCCGACCTTCGCCCGGTCGGTGGACGCACCGATCACCGCGACCGACCGCGGACTGAGCACGTTGCGCATGCTGCGCGCCTCGGCGGCCCGCTCGCGGGAATTGCGCACGGACACCATCGCTTCGGTGGGGTCGATCGCGAACTCGAGCTTGAGTACTCCGCCCTCGAAGCTGCGGCTCACCTGATATCCCGCCTCGCGGAACACCGTCACCATGTTCCGGTTCTCGGCGAGAACCTCGGCGACGAACATCGTCAGGCCGTTCTCCGCGGCTGCCGCGGCGAGATGCTCGAGCAGGATGGGCCCGAGTCCGCGGCCCTGATGCGCGTCGGCGACGACGAACGCCACCTCCGCGGACTTGCCGTCCCCCTCGCCGATGAGCCGCTCGTACCGGCCGACGGCGATGATCTCGTCCCCGAGCAGCACCACGAACGCCACCCGGTCGTGGTGATCGACCGTGGTGAAATGAACGATGTCCCGTTGCGACATGGTCGGGTAGGGGCCGAAATACCGCAGATAGCGGGTGCGTTCGGAAAGCTTCGAGTGGAACGCGACGAGTTTGTCCGCGTCCTCCGGCACGATCGGCCGTAACGCCACCGCTCCGCCGTCCGCCGCCAGCACGTCGGCGACCCAGTGCCGCGGGTAGTTGTGCGCGGCGTCGGGTTTCCCCTTCGCCTCGGTCTTGACCGCCGCCCCGGCGCCGCCCGACGTCTCCGCGCTCGCCGACGTCTGGATGCCGTCGGTGGTCTCGCTGCCGTCCGTCGGCTCAGTCACGGGGATCCTCCGGGTCGAGTCCGAGTAGCGGGAAGCAGGCGCGGCGAGTGGCGATGACGGCCGAGTCGATCCGCGTCAGGGCGCGATCGACCGAGGGGATCCCGGTTTCCGGTGTGCCACCGGGACCGTCCCAGGGCCGGTAGTCGACCTCGCCGCCGTCGCCCATCGTGTCCGGCAGGTCCACGCTGGGTGCGAGCGCGTGCGCCCGCTCCTGCCAGGCCTCGGGTACGGCACGGCGCGTGTCGATCTCGCGGTCGAGCGCGGCGGCGATGAGGTGGGTCCACGCGCGCGGGACGACGCGGACGAGGCCGTAACCGCCGCCGCCGACGGCGAGCCAGCGTCCTTCGGCGTAGCGGTCGGCGAGATCACGCATCGCGAGGAACGCGGCCCGCTGGCCGTCGACCGTCAGGGCGAGGTCGGCCAGCGGATCCTCGCGGTGGCTGTCGACACCGCACTGGCTGATCACGATCTGGGGCCGGAACGACGCGAGTGCACCCGGGACGACGGCGTGGAAACCGCGCAGCCACAACGCATCGACGGTGCCGGGCAGCACAGGGAGGTTGACGGCGGTGCCCTCCCCCGATCCCTCACCGACCTCGCTCGACCACCCTGTGTTGGGCCAGAGCGTCGCCGGATGCTGGTGGAGCGAGATCGTCAGGACGCGGGGGTCGTGCGCGAACGCGTGCTGCACCCCGTCCCCGTGGTGCGCGTCGACGTCGATGTAGGCGATCCGGTCGAAACCGTGGTCCAGCAGCCAGGAGATCGCAATGGCGACATCGTTGTACACACAGAAGCCGGAGGCCCAGTCGGGCATCGCGTGGTGCATGCCACCGCCGATACTCACCGCGCGGCGTGTGCGTCCCGCTGCGATCTCCTGCGCCGCGGCGAGGGAACCGCCCGCGAGGATCGCGCTCGCCTCGTGCATCTGGGGGAAGACCGGATTGTCCTCGGTGCCGAGCCCGTGCGGGGCGTCCGCACCGAGCACACCCGACGTCGCCGAGTGCCCGGCCTGCTTGACTGCTTCGACGTACGCGGGAGTGTGGATCCGCAACAGGTCTGCGTCCGAGGCGGCGTCGGGCCGCAACAGTTCGACGCCCTCCAGAATCCCGAGGCTGCGGGCGAGCGACATGGTCAGCTCGAGCCGGGTGGGATTCATCGGGTGGTCCGCACTCCACCGATAACTGAGATAGTCCGGACTCCACACGACTGCACGGTGCGATACCAGTGCAGCCGAATCCTCCCCGGAACTGAACGACGCGGTCATGAACTCACGCTACTGGTCCCCCGCGGAGGGTGCGAGCAGACCCCGGCACGACCGGCACCGACGCGCTGCGGGGACGGACGGCGCCGGTGGCGGGCAATCACCGGTAGAATCAACCGAGACGAAGGGGTGTGAGTGTGAAGGATCTGGTCGACACCACGGAGATGTACCTCCGGACGATCTATGACTTGGAAGAAGAGGGCGTCGTCCCACTTCGAGCACGTATTGCCGAACGACTCGAGCAGAGCGGTCCCACGGTCAGCCAGACCGTTGCCCGGATGGAGCGTGACGGTCTCCTCCTGGTCGCCGGTGACCGCCACCTGGAACTGACGGAGAAGGGCCGCGAACTCGCGGTGTCGGTGATGCGCAAGCACCGCCTCGCCGAACGACTGCTGGTCGACGTCATCGGCCTCAAGTGGGAAGAGGTCCATGCGGAGGCGTGCCGCTGGGAGCACGTCATGAGCGAGGAAGTCGAGCGGCGCCTGGTGGAGGTGCTCAACAACCCAACTACTTCGCCGTACGGCAACCCTATTCCCGGGCTCGCGCTGCTCGGGCTGGACCGCCCGGTCGACGCCCCCGAGACGCTCATCCGGCTTACGGACGTGCCGCCCGGCAAGCCGACCGCTGTCGTCGTCCGGCGCCTCGCGGAGCACGTGCAGTCCGATCCGGACGTCATCGGGCAGCTGCGCGAGGCGGGCGTCGTCCCGGACGCGCGCGTCACCGTCGAGACCAAGCCCGGTTCGGTCACCATCACGGTGCCCGGCCACAGCGGGTTCGATCTGTCCGAGGAGATGGCACACGCCGTCCAGGTGAAGCAGGTACAGGGATAGTCGATGAAACTTCTGGTCACCGGCGGCGCCGGCTACGTCGGCAGCGTCTGCAGCACGGTCCTGCTCGAACGCGGACACGAGGTCGTCATCATCGACGACCTTTCCACGGGTAACGCCGACGCGGTGCCGCTCGGTGCCGAGTTCGTCGAGGGCGACGTCGCGGAGGTGGTGTCGGACGTGCTCGGCACGAGCGGCACACCCCGCTTCGACGGCGTCCTGCACTTCGCGGCGCAGTCGCTCGTCGGCGAGTCCGTCCAGTACCCGGAGAAGTACTGGCGCGGCAACGTCGTCACCACGCTCGAACTTCTGGAGGCCATGCGGCATTCGGGGACACGGAAACTCGTGTTCTCGTCGACCGCCGCGACATACGGCGAGCCGGAGCACTCGCCAATCACGGAGGCCGATCCGACCCGTCCCACCAATCCGTACGGGGCGACGAAACTCGCGATCGACCATGCCATCACGTCGTACTCGGTGGCTCATTCGCTCGCAGCGACCAGCCTGCGGTACTTCAACGTCGCGGGAGCGTACAAGTCGGCCGGCGAGAACCGGGTCGTCGAAACGCATTTGATTCCTCTCGTGCTCCAGGTGGCGCTCGGTCAGCGGGAGAAGATCTCGATCTTCGGAACCGACTGGCCGACTCCGGACGGAACGGCGATCCGCGACTACATCCACGTGCTCGACCTCGCCGAGGCGCACGTGTTGGCACTGGAGTCGTCGATCGAGGGAAGGCACCGCATCTACAATCTCGGCAGCGGTGCGGGTTTCAGTGTGCGCGAAGTCATCTCGGCGTGCGCTCGGGTCACCGGGCTCCCCATTGCGGTCGAGGACGCACCACGCCGGGCCGGTGATCCCGCCGTGCTGGTGGCGTCGAGTGATCGTGCGATCGCGGAGCTCGGGTGGCGGCCGGAGCACACCGACCTCGACGAAATCGTCGCCGACGCCTGGGCATACCTGCAGGAGCTGGGCGACCGGTCGCACGCGGCACGTCGGTGACGCCGACTCGGTCCGCGATTCAGCGGGGCAGCACGACACCTATCGCTTCGGCTCGCTCGTAACCGACGTCGGCCAGGCCCCGCACCTCGGTCGGCCGGAGTCCTGAGTGCGGTGCACCGTTTAGCAGGGTGGCCAACGCGATGCCGGCGAACGGCCCGTCGCCAAGAAGGTAGGCGCAGTATCCGAGCAGCGCCGCCGGGTTCGCGCGCTCCGGGCCCGGGAGGTTGCGGCGACGAGAATCCACAATTGACCGCGAACTCCTTGCAGTCAGCCGAATCGACGCCTATCTGGGCATGCCCGCATCGGAGTGTGCGGGAGCGAACGCCGGAGACGGTGAAGCAGTGTATTGCCGGGTGTCGGGCTCGACAGGGCATGTGCCATCGCTAGCCAATCAGGAACAGATATTGCGGAAGGCGATACTGGTGAGATCTATCGGGTCTACAAGGATCGCGGTTCGGTCTGCAGGAGCGGCGGGCGGGGCGCGGGGCGGATTCTTGACGACGCGGCCGAGGGTCGGTTCGCGGTGGTGCGGGTGGTGTGGGCGAGATCGATTGCCCCGGTCGGACGGTCGGTCCGCCTGCGGACTCCCTCCGAGGCTAAATGTCGGAGGTCGGCGTTACAGTCGAGATCTTGGGACCGGGGCGACAAATCGCTGGTGAAGGAGTTGATGGATGATGTCATGGCGTCGCTGGCATCGTTGTCCGGCCGGTTCTATCAGCTGCGGTCGAAACAGTATCAACACCGGCTTCGGGGCGGCGCCGCCGCACGGCTGGAACGGTGTACCCGGTGAGCATCTCGGATTGCGGGTCATCTCGGAAAGTGGAGGCGCTCGTCGATCACGACTTGTGCCCGGTAACGGGGGCAACGAAACTCGGCCTTGGGATGGGTAAGATGGGTGCCGCGATACGCGCCCACGAGGCGAGGCGGGTGGACGAGGAATATCCGAACCTGATCCGGAGCGAGCCGGACTTCAGGCACCTCGAATCCGAACAGCGCCGCCGCTGTACCGAAATCGAGATGCGTACAGTCCGCTACGTCGCTTTCCGTGCGGTGAATGACCTTTCCCGGGGGCCATCGGCGGACGATCTCTCCGGCGGAGAGCTGTCCGCCTTGCGGGTTGCGGGAGTTGATCCCGGCGATCACAGCACCTGGCCGCTACACACCTCCGGATGCCAAGGCACCCGCACAAAATTCGGAATTCCTTGCTGCGGCCGCGACTACTGCCGTCAGCTGGGCGCGACCCGGTTCGTTCGACTGTGCTTCGTTCCTGATCGACCAGCATGACCGGGCCGGGATCGACCGCGCCGCGGCAGTTCGCGTTCACCACACGCGCACACATGGCGGTCGACGACGCGACCGGTGAGCCGATCGGCCTCGACGACGTCGACACCCGGGTCGGGTGGCTCCTCGACCTGATCACCGCGGCTGGCGCCGAGTTGGTGTCACGCCTGTGGCAGCCGGCGACGTTCGATGTGCTCGCCACTGGCCTGGACCGCCACGATCGCAGACTGCCCGCACAAGGCCATGTCGCCGCGGCCCGCCTCGGCTGGAACCCGCGCTATCCGGACGGAATCTACGTGCCGTCCAGGGTGGGCAGGGTGGTGACGGCGCACGTTGTGGCGACCCTACGGACCCTGACATTCCGGGACACCGCTATCGCGGCACTGTCGGCCCGATTCGATCCAGCCACCGGGGCTGTGGCACCGTCGACCGAGTCGGCGGACTACGTGCCGCCGGGCTTCGTCCGAGGCGTGCAACGTCAACTCGCCGCACACGCCCGCCGCAGCGGCGCGGCACCGGCCGACCGGTTGCGGATCACCGACGTCCAGGGCCCGCCACAGACGAGCGCGATGGCCCAGCTGTCGGCCGCCGACCGGCAACTCGCACAGATCACCATGACAAAACGTGAACTGGTGTTGACGGTGAAGCTGCCCACCAGTCCCGCCCCGGCGGGGCGGGCGCAGTGGCGGCGGGTGCGGCTGACCGCCGCCATCCCCGCGCACCTGCACGGCCGGGCGGTCACCGACTGGCATCTGCCGACCCTGGTCCTCGACCGCCGGGGCCTGCTCTGGCGGTGCGCCGCGACCGAACTCGTCCCCGTAAACGACCCGAAATCGGCCACCGTCGCGGTCGGGGTCGATTGGTCTCCGTCCACGCTGGGTGCGGCCGCGATCGCAGCCGAGGGCCCAAGCGGGTTGTCCTCGGACTATCGGGGCTGGACCTACGACGACCGCGGGCTCGGAATCAAACTGGGGCGCCTGCAGGCCGAGGGGCAGATGCTGCACCGTAAGGCGGCCCGGTTGACCCGGCTGGCCGCCACCGCCCCACCTGAGGTCCGCGCCCTGCTGGAGGAGAAGATCGCCGTCCTGAACGAGCATCGCGAGGCGGTGGGCGTCAAGAGAGGGAGGATCAACCGGGAACTGGCGTTCCACTTCGCCCGCCAGGTCACCGACTACGCCGCCGCCGCGGATGCGGAGATGATCGCGGTGGAGGATCTGACCACTCTCGAGACTCGGGACCACGGGCGGGTCAACAACAACCGGGCCGCGCAGTCCGCCCGCCGACGAGCGGTCGCCGCGCTCGCGCACACCGCCGCCGGTGTCGGCGTCCCGGTGGTCTCGGTGCCCGCCCGGGGATCCTCCGCACAGTGTCCGGGCTGCGACAAACCACTTGCACGCCCCGGCGGCTACCACACCGCGTGGTGCCCCCGCTGCCAGGTCGGCGGCAACCGCGACCACCTCGCGGGGGTGAACCTGGCCAAACGCGCGCTGCTCGGCAGAAACAAGGTCACCCGTCGGCGCGGACGACTACCCGCGATCCGGGTGGCCGAACACGCGCCGGTGCGGCCATCGCGCGACAAGAACGGTCCCACTCCGAGCAGGCCACGGCACCGACGGGTTCGCCGCAGCCTGCCCACCGTCACACGGCTGTTGGGGGTGAATCCGAAACAGCATGTTCCTGCACCACAAGCGTCGGTGTGGGACACGGTCAAACCCACACCACCGCACGGTGATGCGGGTAGCCGTGACACACGTCCATCTCCAACGCCCACACCAGTGGCAGACAGTATGAGATAGCCGTAGACGCTGAACCATTCGCGGCCGGCGCTGCCGGCGCCGTTCTCCGCCGTGACGAACACGTCGAGAAGTTCGGTCGGTGTGCAGTCAGGAGCTCTTCGAATTCTTCGACGATCGCGGACAGCTTGTCCAGGGAGATCGCGGCCGGGTCGTGTCTCATGACGGCTCCGACCGACGGGTTGCGCTCCCCGGACAGGCGCACCGCCACGATCGAGCGGCGGGCCGGAATCCGAGCAGTGCGGGAACCGAGGCGAGAAGGTCGCCCGGGGCGGACAACGTGACGGTGTGCTGGTGCGGGGGCGGTCCCCCGCCGGGATCGTCGGAGAAACCGGAACCGTGCGGGAAATGCGGGTGTCGTCATGCATCAGACTCTGACGGGTCGACGCGTCGCCGCACGGCGGGCGAACTGGGAAAACCCAGAGGGCTGTGGATGGGCCGTCGGTTGTGGACAACCGGGCCGCCGCGCCGCGCAGACGCGCCGATCGACCGAGAAGTCGTCGGAGCCCTCTGCTAGGGCTTGCTCAGCTGTTCTGCACCTTCTGCACCGCGGCGGTGAACAACTCGTCGAGCGCGACGGTGTCGGCCTTCGCGTCGCCGAAAGACATGAAGGTCGCGGACACCCGCACGTCGCCCACCTGCGCGATCAACGTGACCATCGACTGGGTGACCTTGTCGCTCTCGTTGCCGGACTTGACGGTCCGCCGCAGCGCGAGGGTGTCGTCGGCCCGGACCGGAGGGGCCGGCGTGACCGCGGTGGTGACGGTGGACTCGGCCCCACTGTCCGTCACGGTGACCTCGCCGCACTTCTTCGTCTGTGCCGCCAGTTCGTCGAGGGGTGTATCGGTTCTGGTGAGCTCGACCGAGATCGTCGAACGGCTCGCGTTGTCCGTGCCCACCGCCATGACGGTGCCGGTCGGTCCGTAGTCCTGCGCAGGTGGCGCACAGTCCGCAGGGTCGACCACCGCGCCTTGCGGTACTCCCGTCAGGTCGGGTGCCGCCATCGACACGGCCTGGGCGGGCAGCACGATCGCCTCGTACCGGGCCGGGAAGTCGGCCGGATCGACCAGAAGCTTCGACAGTCCCTTTCCGGACGGCGAACCGGCCGCGATGGTCGTGCTCGGCTGCGCGACACCGGAGACCGTCGAGGAACACCCGGAGAGAATCGTCACCGCGGCCAGCGAGACCACCGGGACAACGATGGCCGTCCGTACCGCTGTGCGCCGAGACCTCACCGTCGACCTCCCGTGTCGGATGTGTGGTGCTCCCGCCCGGGGAGCCTTTCCGCCACTCTGCCACGCCGGCGCGCCGACAGCGGGGAGGCTGCGGCTCAGTTGCCGCGGGCGATCCACTCCTCCAGGTGCGGGGATTCGGTCCCGATGGTGGTTCCGTCGCCGTGCCCGGTGCGGACCGTCGTCGACGGCGGTAGCGCGAACAGACGGTCGCGGATGGACCCGATGATCGTCGGGAAGTCCGAGTAGGAGCGCCCGGTGGCTCCCGGTCCGCCCGAGAACAGGGTGTCGCCACTGAACAACTCCCCTGCCTCCGGCAGAAACAGGCAGCAGGAGCCGGGCGAGTGGCCGGGCGTGTGGAGCACGCGGAGGTCGGTCCCGGCCACGGCGATCTGCTGCCCGTCCTCGATCGGCGTGTAGGCGACGGCGGGGTGAGTCTGTCGCCACAACACGTCGTCGGCCGCATGGAGGTAGAGAGGGGCGTCCAGCGCCGTGGACAGTTCGGGCGCCACGGTGACGTGGTCGTTGTGGGCGTGTGTGCAGACGATGGCCCGCACGTGCCTGCCGCCGACAGCCTCGATGATCGGGGCGGCGGTGTGGGCGGCGTCGATCACCACCACCTCGGTGTCGTCGCCGACGATCCACACGTTGTTGTCGACGTCCCAGGTGCCCCCGTCGAGACTGAAGGTGCCGGAGGTGACCACTCGGTCGACGTGCACGCTCACGACTCGACCGCCGATCGCCGAACCCGGTACGCAATTGTTCGTACCCGTGCAGACATCGTGCACCTCCAGGATCTCGTCCGTCTGGGACCGTGCCGTTGCTCACATTGCCACAGACCGTGCGCGGGATCTCGCTGTGGGCGAACACCGGAAGGCCCCGGACGGGAATTATCGGTCGCCCGCGCCGTGTTCCCCCAGAGCGGGACCTCCGAGAGCAAAGTCCGACGTATCGATGCCGGAGACGATAGGGGACACTGGAGGCCAGGCACGAAGGAGAAGAGGTCTGTAATGGACGAACAGTCGAAGATGTACGAGCTGGAGTTCCCGGCACCGCAGCTGTCCTCCGCGGACGGCCAGGGACCTGTCCTGATCCACGGACTCGAGGGCTTCTCCGACGCAGGCCACGCCGTCAAACTCGCCACGACGCATCTCCGCGAGAGCCTCGAGAGCGAGCTGGTCGCCTCCTTCGCGGTCGACGAACTCGTCGATTACCGCTCCCGTCGGCCCACCATGACGTTCAAGGCCGACCACTTCTCGGACTACGACCAGCCCGAGCTGAACCTGTATGCGCTGAAGGACACGGCGGGTACCCCGTTCCTGCTACTGGCCGGCATGGAACCCGATCTCCGCTGGGAGCGGTTCACGACGGCGGTGCGCCTGCTGGCCGAGCAGCTCGGTGTACGCCGGACCGTGGGCATCAACGCCATTCCGATGGCCATCCCGCACACCCGCCCACTCGGGGTGACCGCGCATTCCACGAACAAGGACCTGATCAAGGACCACCAGCGCTGGTCCGGCGAACTGCAGGTTCCCGGCAGCGCGTCCTCGCTGATCGAGTTGCGGATGGCGCAGCACGGGCACGAGTCGGTCGGGTTCTCGGTTCACGTCCCTCATTACCTGGCGCAGACGGACTACCCGGGCGCCGCCGAGACCCTCCTCGAGAATGTGAGTGACGTCACCGACCTGGACCTGCCGCTGGCCGCGCTCGGCGAGGCCGCCGCACGCGTCCGCGAACAGGTCGACGAGCACATCGCAGGTAACGAGGAGGTACAAACCGTCGTCCACGCCCTGGAACGCCAGTACGATGCGTACGTAACAGCTCAAGAACAGCAGTCCACGCTCCTGGCCAGCGAAGAAGACCTGCCGAGTGGTGACGAACTCGGTGCAGAATTCGAGCGTTTCCTCGCCGAACAGGCCCTGCAGGACGGCGAGGACGGCGGCTCCGAGGAGGAGGGGGGATCACGGGGCGGGGCGTGACCGAGGAGCTGTTGTGCGGTCGCCACTCGGACACTGTGCGACCGCACGGTCCAGTTGTTCGGCCGAGAGCGGTGCAATAGCGTCGAGACCAAGCGGATGATTGAGCTGTCAACATTCGGGAGTGCACCCAGTTCAGGAGGCGACATGAGCGACACTCGCATTCGTAAGCTCAGGCCCGTTCCGAACGCCGAAACCCGCATGATGTTCCGCACGATCCACGGTTACCGCCGCGCGTTCCGCATGGCAGGTGAGGGTCCCGCGCTGCTGCTGATCCACGGCATCGGCGACAACTCGTCCACCTGGACCGAGATCATCCCGCACCTCGCCAAGAACTACACCGTCATCGCCCCCGATCTGCTGGGTCACGGACGCTCCGACAAGCCGCGGGCCGACTACTCGGTCGCGGCGTACGCCAACGGCATGCGCGACCTGCTGTCCACCCTGGGGATCGACAAGGTCACCGTCGTCGGTCACTCCCTCGGTGGCGGTGTCGCCATGCAGTTCTCCTACCAGTTCCCGCAGATGGTCGACCGGCTCGTCCTGGTCTCGGCCGGCGGCGTCACCAAGGACGTCCACCCGCTGCTGCGGCTCGCGTCGGTGCCGGTGGTCAACGAGGCGCTGAAACTGCTGCGCATTCCCGGCGCGATGCCCACCGTGCGTCTGGTGGGCAACGTGTTGAGCCAGCTGAACGGGACGCGACTGCGTCCCGGTGCGATGCTGCACGACACACCCGACCTGGTGCGCGTACTGGCGGAGCTGTACGACCCCACGGCCTACGAGGCATATCTGCGCACCCTGCGCGCGGTGGTCGACTGGCGCGGCCAGGTCGTCACCATGCTCGACCGATGTTATCTGACCGAGAATCTCCCGGTGCAGCTCATCTGGGGCGATCAGGACGCCGTCATTCCGGTTAGCCACGCCCACCTCGCGCACGCGGCGATGCCCGGCTCTCATCTCGAGATCTTCCGCGGCGCAGGCCATTTCCCGTTCCGCGACGACCCGATGCGGTTCCTGCGCACCATCGAGAAGTTCCTGTCAGTGACTCATCCCCTGCAGTTCGACGAAGCGAAGTGGCGGCAGATGCTCGTCACCGGCGTCGGTGAGAGCACCATCACCGGCAGCGCGTCCACCCGCATGGCGGTCCTCGACGCGATGGGATCGGACGAACGCAGCGCGACATAGGCCCGGCAGCGGTGCACCGCCTTCCGGCTAGCCTGTAGCAGTGCTTCTCTCCGACCTGCTCCCCGAGAACGCGGATTCCGATTCCGTTTTCGACGCCTTCACCTCCTGGACCGAAGAACGGGGTCTGACGCTCTACCCCGCCCAGGAAGAATCCGTGATGGAGCTGGTGTCGGGGGCCAACGTGATCCTGGCGACGCCCACCGGATCCGGCAAGTCGATGGTGGCGGTCGGCGCCCACTTCTACGCCATGGCCACCGGCAAGCGCACCTTCTACACCGCCCCGATCAAAGCCCTTGTCAGCGAGAAGTTCTTCGCCCTGTGCGAGGTGTTCGGCGCGGAGAACGTCGGCATGATGACCGGCGACGCCGCCGTCAACTCGCGGGCACCGATCATCTGCGCGACCGCCGAGATCGTCGCGAACCTCGCACTGCGCGAGGGCCCCGAGTCCGACATCGGTCAGGTCGTGATGGACGAGTTCCACTTCTACTCCGAACCCGACCGGGGCTGGGCGTGGCAGGTCCCCCTCGTCGAGCTCCCCCACGCCCAATTTCTGCTCATGTCGGCCACCCTCGGCGAGGTCGACTTCTTCTCTTCCGACCTCACCCGCCGGACCGGCCGCCCCACCACCGTGGTGGCGGGCACCGAGCGTCCCGTTCCCCTCATGTTCTCGTACGCCACGACACCGGTGAGCGAGACGATCGAGGAACTGGTAACCACCAATCAGGCCCCCGTCTACGTGGTTCACTTCACCCAGGCCGCAGCCCTCGAACGCGCACAGGCCCTGACCAGCGTCAACTTCTGCTCGCGCGAGGAGAAGGACGCCATTGCCGAAGCGCTGGGCGGCTTCCGGTTCACCACCGGATTCGGCAAGACGCTCTCGCGTCTCGTCCGGCACGGTATCGGCGTCCACCACGCGGGCATGCTGCCGAAATACCGCCGTCTCATCGAGAAGCTGGCGCAGGACGGTCTGCTGAAGGTCATCTGCGGTACCGACACCCTCGGTGTGGGGATCAACGTCCCCATCCGCACCGTGCTCCTCACCGGGCTGACCAAGTTCGACGGCACCCGCACGCGGCACCTCCGCGCCCGCGAGTTCCACCAGATCGCGGGACGCGCGGGACGCGCCGGCTACGACACCCTGGGCACCGTGGTCGTGCAGGCCCCCGAACACGAGGTCGAGAATCTGCGTGCACTCGCCAAAGCGGGCGACGACCCGAAGAAGCGCCGGAAGGTGCAGCGCAAGAAGGCGCCGGACGGCTTCGTGTCGTGGAGCGAGGCCACGTTCGATCGGCTCGTCGCCGCGTCACCCGAACCGCTCGTCTCACGGTTCTCCGTGTCGAACTCCATGCTGCTCAACGTAATCGCGCGACCGGGCAACTGCTTCGAGTCCATGCGGCATCTCCTCGAGGACAACCACGAGTCGCGACCCGCGCAGCGCAAGCACATCCTCAAGGCGTTGTCGTTGTACCGCGGGCTGATCGACGCCGGCGTGGTGCAGAGACTCGACGAACCCGACGCCGACGGCCGCATGGCCCGGCTCACCATGGAACTCCAGCGGGACTTCGCACTCAACCAGCCGCTGTCCCCGTTCGCCCTGGCCGCCCTCGAACTCCTGGACGTCGAATCCGATTCCTATGCACTGGATGTGGTGTCGGTGATCGAGTCGACCCTCGACGACCCGCGGCAGGTCCTCATGGCGCAGCAGCACTTCGCCCGCGGTGAGGCGGTCGCGCAGATGAAGGCCGACGGGATCGAGTACGAGGAACGGATGGAACTGCTCGAGGAGGTCACCTGGCCCAAGCCTCTCGCGGACCTGCTGTTCCCGGCGTTCGAGATGTACCGCGGTGGGCATCCGTGGATCACGGAGTTCGCGCTGTCGCCCAAGTCGGTGGTGCGCGACATGGTCGAGCGGGCCATGACGTTCGCCGAAATGGTCAGCCACTACGGTCTGGCCCGTTCGGAGGGGCTCGTGCTGCGATATCTCGCGGACGCGTATCGCGCACTGCGCCAGACCGTTCCGACCGAGGCCCGGACGGAGGAGCTGGACGACCTCATCGAGTGGCTGGGCGAGCTGATCCGCCAGGTGGATTCGAGCCTGCTCGACGAATGGGAATCTCTCACCGACCCCGGCGCGGAGGGAGACGACCAGCAGGTCGCGTTCGGCGCCGATGTGCCGCGCCCGATCTCGGCGAACACGCGGGCATTCCGGGTGATGGTGCGCAACGCCATGTTCCGGCGTATCGAACTCGCGTCGCGGCGGCGGTGGGCCGAACTGGAGGGACTCGACGACGGCATCGACGCCGAGGAGTGGGAGGACCAGCTCCAGCCGTACTTCGACGAATACGACTCCCTCGGCACCGGCCCCTCGGCGCGCGGCCCCCAACTGTTCCAGGTGGAGACCGCGCCCGAGCTGTGGCGGGTGCGGCAGGTCCTCGAGGACCCGCAGGGCGATCACGGGTGGGCGTTGACGGCGGTCGTCGACCTTCCCGAGTCCGACGCGGCCGGCGAAGTGATCTTCGACGAGCTCAGCATCGTCGAGGGTTAGCGGTCAGGAACGCGGCCGGCGGGGCTGATCACGCCGCGCCGCGTTCTTCTCCTTGATGCGGACGGTCTCCTTGCGGACCTCGGCCTGGGTGGCACGTTCCTGCTGCAGCCATTCGGGTCGATCGGCCATGAGCGCGTCGATCTGCTCGGTGGTGAGCGCCTCGGTGACGCCGCCTCGGGCGAGGCCCGCGATGGACACCCCCAGCTTCGCCGCGACCACCGGCCGCGGGTGCGGGCCGTTGCGGCGCAGCTCGAGCAGCCACTCCGGCGGATCGCTCTGCAGTGCACTCAGCTCGTCGCGGGAGACGAGACCCTCCTGGAACTCCGCGGGGGTGGCCTCGAGGTACACACCCAGCTTCTTCGCCGCGGTGGCGGGCTTCATAGTCTGAGGGCTCTTGTGCGACGTCATGGTGTCAAGAGTAACGAGCGTGTGCGGCGTCGTTGACCAAGGCCGGTAGCCTGACGGAGTGACAGACGCGGATGCATCCCCTTCGTTCCGGCTCGCGTATGTCCCGGGCGTGACCCCTACCAAGTGGGTGCGGATCTGGAACGAACGGCTGCCCGACGTCCCGCTCACCCTCGTCCCGGCAGCGGCCTCGGCCGCACCCGACCAGTTGCGCGGCGGCGGCGCGGACGCGGGCCTGGTGCGGCTGCCGATCGACCGGACCGGTCTCAGCGCCATCCCCCTGTACACCGAGATCCCCGTGGTCGTGGCGCCGAAGGACCATGTGGTGGCGGCGGTGGACGAGGTGTCGATCGCGGATCTGGCCGACGAGATCGTGCTGCACCCGCTCGACGACGTCCTCGTCTGGGACAGCGTGCCGGGACTGCCGGCCCAGGACCGCCCCGCCACGACGGCCGACGCAATCGAACTGGTCGCTGCGGGGATCGGGTTGCTCGTCGTCCCGCAGTCGCTCGCTCGGCTCCACCACCGCAAGGACCTCGTCTACCGGACGGTGTCGGACGGCCCGGAGTCACGGATCGCGCTGTCGTGGCCGGAGGACGAGACCACCGAACTGGTGGAGGAGTTCATCGGCATCGTCCGAGGCCGGACCGTCAATAGTTCCCGGGGCCGCACCCCGACGCCGGCGCAGCCGAAGAAGAAGCGTCCCGCCGCGGCGACTGCACGCCAGAAACCGGCCACGGGAGCCAGGACGTCCCGGTCGGGCTCCGGAGCGAAGGGTGGCAAGAAGGGCAAACCGCGGCGGCGGTCCTAGGCCCTGAGGTCAGGCGGGCGCGCCGACCGACGCCGTCTTCGTGAGGAGGGCAGCGAGTTGCCCGTAGCCGTCCGCACGGGCACTGGACGAGCGGAATACGAGGCCGATCGTGCGGCCGGGCGCCGGAGCCGCGAAGCGGGCGGTCGCGAGCGGTCCCCGTCCGGTCTCCACCTGGACGGCGGATTCCGGCACCAGGGTGACGCCGAGCCCGCCGGCGACGCACTGCACCACCGTCGACAGTGACGTGGCGCGGGTGTCGCCCGCAACCGGGTGCGCGTCGACCGAGCGGCACAGGTCGAGGGTCTGGTCGCGCAGGCAGTGCCCCTCGTCGAGCAGCAGGAGGGGAAGCGCGTCCAGCATCTGCGGCGAGACGTCGGTGCGACCCGCGAGTGCGTGTCCCTCCGGGACGACCATCACGAAATCTTCTGTGTACAAAGGAATATCGACGAGACCGCTGACACCAGTCGGCAACGCCAGCACCGCGACGTCGAGCGCACCCACACGCAACGCCTCCAGAAGTCGCGCCGTCTGGTCCTCGATGACCTGCGGCTCGAGGGCGGGCATCTCCTCGCGCAGCGCCGGCAACAGGGCTGGCAGTACGTACGGGGCCACGGTGGGGATCAGCCCGATACGCAGCGGTCCGGCCAACCGGTCGCCGACACCCGCGGCCGTCGCGACGAAACCGTCCGCGGCCTCGAGGATGACCTTGGCCTGACCGAGGAGCCGCTCCCCGGCAGTGGTGACGAGGACGCGTCGGGTGCTGCGCTCGATGAGCTGCACGCCGAGCCCGTTCTCCAGGGCGGCGAGCGACTGCGACAGTGTGGGTTGACTCACACTCAATCGCGCTGCCGCCGTGCCGAAATGGCGGTATTCCGCGACTGCCACGAACGCACGCAGCTGCGACAGTGTGGGTTGATAACTCTGATCAGCCATGCCTATCAGCCTAGCGTTATCCATCACCTCTGCCTTTTGACCCGGGGCCGGTGGCGAACTCTCCCACCGTCGAGGCACTGCCTCGAGGTCGACGAGCGATAGGGTGCGTCAATGCCCATCCACGTAGATGTCGTCCGGGTGTTCACCGACGACAAAGGACGCCACGGCAATCCGCTCGGCATCGTCGACTCCTCGGCCGTCCCGCCCGAAAACCGGCAGTCCGTCGCTGCCGCACTCGGATACAGCGAGACGATCTTCGTCGACGTGCCCGGACCCGGCGACGAGCACGCGCGCGCCCAGATCTTCACCCCCACCACCGAACTGCCCTTCGCCGGACACCCCACGGTCGGACTGTCCTGGTGGCTGCACGAGCGCGGCGCCGCGGTCACCACACTCGACGTGCCCGCGGGCCCGGTCGCCACCCGCCGTTCCGGCGCCTTCACCTGGGTGCGGGCCCGGCCGGAGTGGGCGCCCGAGTTCTCGCTGTACCCCATGAACAGCGTGCGCGAGGTTCAGTCTGCGGACCCGAAGAAGTTCGGTTCCGGACACCATTATCTGTGGGCCTGGACCGACAAGGTCGAGCACTCGATCCGGTCGCGAATGTTCGCCCCGGACATGGGCATCACCGAGGACGAGGCCACCGGTGCCGCGGCCGTCCGGATCACCGCGCACCTCCGGCACGCCCTCCTGATCACCCAGGGCAAGGGATCCGAACTGCGCACCACCTACGATCCCGCCGGCTGGATCGAGGTCGGCGGACGAGTCCACCCCGAGAAGTCACGCACCCTCTGACGACGGCCGCCGACCTCGCCCCGCGGTGAGGTCGGCTTCGCTCAGAGTCACCTCGATCTCCCGGCCCAGCGTCACACCGGGAGCGAGGGGAAGCCTGTCGCCGCTCCAGAACTTGCCGGGGTCGTACCAGTTGGTGCGCCTGCGCCCGCTGATCAGACCCATCTCCTCGTACGTCTGTGCAACCACCTCGGCGCAATAGGCACTTTCGAGGCCGCCCGATTTCTTCTGCCGGCGCCCCGTCCGGGGAAGGCGCCCGCCGAACCACCGTGACGCAAGTTTCGCGGTGGACGGGAACGGGGTTCCGTCGAGCCGTGCGATCGTCCGCAGCAACGCGTCCTCCTGCTGCGACGTCGCGGGTTCGGCGAGTTGGCGCAGCCATCCCCGCTGCCCGTACCGCGCACCCCACACCTGGACGGCGGCGCGCAGGTCGTGGAGTTGCACACCGCGCTGGAAGCGTCCCGTCCACATGTCCTGCAGCGAATGCCCCAGCTCGGCGTGCCACATCAGCGGCGGCAGGTCCTCGAGGACCACCGACATGCCGACGTGGTTGACCGGACTGTTCGTCAGCGTCTGAATGGCCCTGTCGGCCGGAGACTCTCCGCGGAAGATCCAGATGTCGCCGGTGCGGGTGACCTCGACCGCGGTGTCGAGGTCGATGGTGGAGCCGTGTCGTCGTGCGTCCGTGTGCCGTGGCGCGTCCATGGGCCCTAGCCTAGAAGGATGCGACCCCGTGGCAGGCAATGGTGGAAACTTCTCGGACTCGCCGGTGTGGTGGGTGTCGCCGCGACCGGGGTCGTCGCGGTGCGCGCGGATCGGCAACGCAAGGCGTACACGCCCGACGAGGTCCGGGCGCGTCTCCACGAGCGCTACACCCGCGCGTACGCGGTGCACGACGGGCAGAAGGAGATCGACCTGACCCCGCCCACCTGGCGGGACCGGGTCACCGGTGCCCTGCGCCGCCTCCGCAGGCGGGGCACCGGGACCGATCAGCCCAGGGCCCGGCGGATTCCGTCCGCGACCTGAGCGACCTGCTCGTCCGTCATCACGAACGCCGGCGAGATCTGCATGGCACCCTGACCGGCGGCGCGCCCCGAGATCCCGTGTTCGCGCAACGTGTTCACGAACGGGAGCGCTTCCGCCGGATCGGCCAGCTGCACCGCCGCGACCGCACCGAGACCGCTGCGCACTTCCTCGACCCGCGGGTGGTCGGCGAGGGGCGCGAGGTGCTCGCGCAGTGACGACTCGAGCCGCTTCGACTCTGCCAGCAGGTTCTCGCGCTCGATGATGTCGAGGTTGGCGAGAGCAGCCGCGGCGGCACCCGCGTGCCCACCGTAGGTGTAGCCGTGCCGCCACCAGATCCCGCCGGCGTAGAACGGCTCGGCCACACGCGGGGCGATGAACACCGCCCCCATCGGGACGTATCCGGAGGTGAGACCCTTTGCCGTCGTCATCATGTCGGGCTGCAGGTCGAATCGCGTCGACGCGAACCACTCGCCGCCGATGCGACCGAATCCCGTGACCACTTCGTCGACGACGAACAGGATGTCGTGCTCGCGGCAGATGTCGCGGACCTCCGCGAGGTAGCCCTCCGGCGGCAGGTAGACGCCGCCCGCACCGATGACGGGTTCGCAGAAGAACGCGGCGATCGTGTCGGCGCCGATCTTCTCGATCAGCTCGAGCAGGCCCTTCGCGTCGTTCCAGGCGACCGTGGCGGCGTCGGCCATCAACTCGCCGTAACCCTCGCGGTTGGCGGGAATTCCCGCCAGGGCGGTGCCCGCCACGTGCATCCCGTGATAGGCCTTTTGGCGGCCGACCACGATCGTCTTGGACGGCTTGCCCATCTCATGCCAGTAGCGGCGGGCGAGCTTGGCCGCCGTGTCCACGGAATCCGAACCACCGGACGTGAAGAAGATCTTGCTGCCCGGCACCGGCGCGATGGTCGCGAGACGATCGGCCAGGGTCGCGGTGGTCTCGGGAACGAAGTCGCCGAAGTTCGAGAAATGGGCCACGGTCCGCAACTGCTGCGCGACGGCGTCCGCGATCTCCGCACGGCCGTGCCCCACGTTGGTGAACCACAGCCCGGCCGTCGCGTCGAGGTAACGGTTGCCGCGGTCGTCCCAGATGTAGGCGCCCTCGCCGCGGGACACCACGAAGGGCCCCTTCTGTTCCACCGCGCCCATGTCCGCGAATCCGTGCCACAGTGCCGACGCCATGCTCATCCCTTCGTGAAACCCGCCCCGAGCCGACTATGCCATGTGGCCTGGGAATCCCCTCGCCCGACTCACGCGTCCCTCGCCTGGTCGGCCCGACCTCCTTGCCTCGATCGGAGTCGGACCGCGGGCTTCGGCAGGCACAATCTCTCCATGCCCGGAGTGAGATGTCGCGAGAACTGGAAGACCCCGTGCCGGCCGTCGAGCTCGACTGCACCGAACTGACATACGCATGTCCTTCGAAGTACTCGCGCTGATCTCCGCCGCAGCCTTGGCCGGCCCCGTGCTCGCGAGTCGCCGGACCTGGCATCTACCGGTCGTTCTCGGCGAGTTGCTTGCCGGAATCCTCCTCGGCTTTACGGGTCTGCGCATACTCGATCCCGGCGATCCCACCTTCACTTTCCTCGCGGACATCGGCTTCGCGCTCGTCATGTTCGTGGCCGGCACACATGTGCCGATCCGGGACGCACGCATCCGGCCTGCGCTGGCGAAAGGCGTGGTTCGGGCTGTTCTCGTCGGTGTCGGTGCCACCCTGGCAGGGTTCGGGATCGCTCAGGCATTCGGTACCGGCCACGCCGCTCTGTACGCGGTCCTCATCGCGTCGTCGTCCGCAGCGCTCGTCCTACCCCTGATCGACTCGCTCGGGCTCGAGGGCACACCGATCGTGCAGACCGTAGCCCAGGTCGCGGTTGCCGACATCGCGTGCATCGTCGCTCTGCCGCTCGTGATCGATCCGGCGCAGGCCCCACGCGCCGCAGCAGGCGCGGTAGCCGTGACGGGGGCGACCGCCGTCTTCTACGCGGTCCTCCGTGCGAGTGACAAACGCGGCTGGCTTCACAGCCTGCATCAGGAGTCCAAGGAACGCGGCTTCGCACTGGAACTGCGGATCAATCTCGGGGTCCTGTGCCTCCTGGCGGCATTGGCCGTTCACTCCCACGTGTCGATCATGCTCGCCGGTTTCGCACTCGGACTGGTGATCGCGGCAGTGGGCGAGCCGCGACGCCTGGCCAAGCAGCTGTTCTCGATCACCGAAGGATTCTTCGGGCCGTTGTTCTTCGTCTGGCTCGGCGCATCATTGAATGTCCGGGACCTCGGGGCGGACCCCTCCTTGATACTGCTCGGCGTTGCGCTCGGCCTCGCTGCCGTTCTCGTCCACTGCCTGACACGGCTGGTCGGTGTGCCGCTGCCCCTCGGCGTATTGGCCGCCGCTCAACTCGGCGTGCCCGTGGCCGCGGCGGCGATCGGTACGCAATCGCATCTCCTGGGCCCAGGCGAGCCTTCGGCACTGATCCTCGGCGCGCTGGTCACCATCGCTGCCACCACATTCGCCGGCGCGATGGCGGCACGTCGGGGGTTCGGCGCGCCCTGACAGGCGTCAGGGGCACACCCACACGCGTCACTTCTCCGCCAGGGCGGTGGGGTGCGGCACCGTGTCGATTCCCGGTATCCCGCGACCACGGATCGACGCGCCCGCCGTCTCGGCCACGAAGTACAGCGCGACGAGGCCGATCGCGCACGCGGCCATCATGTAGAACGCCGGCATCAGCGTGTTGCCGGTCCATTCGATGAGCAGTTCGTTGACCGCAGGTGCGGTGCCACCGAACAACGACGTCGACACGTTGTACGCGATGGCGAAACCCGCGAACCGCACGTGCGTCGGGAACATGGCCGGGAACGTCGCCGAAATCGTGGACAGCTGCAGGACGTACAGCAACCCGAGCACCGCGAACGCGAGGATCGCCCATCCGAAACCCTGACGCATCAGCAGGTACATCGGGACGGCGAGCACGATCAATCCCACGAGCGAGCCGTACCACAGCGGTTTTCGGCCCACCCGGTCCGACAACCCGCCGGCGAACGGAATGACGGCCATCATCACGAGCTGCCCGACGATGAACAGGGACAGCGACGCGGTGGACGTCAGGCCGATCTGTGTCTCCAGATATGTCGGCATGTAACTGAGCAGGGTGTAATTGGTGACGTTCAACGCGATGACGAGGCCGCCGAGCAGCAGCAACGGCTTCCAGTACTCGGTCACCAGATCCTTGAACTCGTGGGTCGGCGTCGACTCCACCTCGCCCTCCGCGTCCAGTTCCCGGAACACGGGTGTCTCCTCGAGCTTGGTCCGCAGGTAGAGGCCGATCAGACCCATCGGTCCGGCGATCAGGAACGGGATACGCCAGCCCCAGGTGGACATGAACGGATCGCTGGAGAACAACTCCACCGCCAGGACCACGATCGCACCCAGCGCATACCCGCCGAGCGTGCCGAACTCGAGAAAACTTCCGCAGAAACCGCGCTTGCGGTCCGGCGAGTACTCGGCCATGAACGTTGCCGCGCCGCCGTATTCGCCGCCCGTCGAGAAGCCTTGGATCATGCGCAGCAGCACCAGCAGCAGGGGCGCCCACAAACCGATGACGTCGTATCCCGGCACGAGGCCCACGCAGAACGTCGCACCCGCCATCAGGATGATCGTCAGTGCCAGAACCTGGCGGCGTCCGAGCCGGTCACCCAGCGGACCCCACACGAGGCCGCCGAGCGGTCGCACGACGAACGACACCGCGAACACGAGCAGGGCGTACAAGGTGGCCGAACCGGTGTCGCCGGGAAAGAACGTGGCCGAAATGTACGACACGGTGAACGCGTAGACGCCGTAGTCGAACCATTCGGTGGCGTTACCCATCGCCGACGCCGCGATCGCGCGACGGAGAACACCTGGTGGGAGAGTTTCCTGCTCGGCTGACGAACTCGCAGATGCCATGGTGATCCCGTCTCCTCGGGCCGGTTTCGCGTTCACTCATTGTGGCCCGAGTGGCACGTGTTGTCGCGCGTTTGCCGGTTACAGACACGCCACGGAGGCGCCCGAGCCGTCCCCGTGACAGTGTGCGACCACCGTCGCGCGGGTATCCGCAACCCATGACCAGCCGAATCATCGCCATCGCCGTCGACTGCCGTGACGCGGAATCACTGTCACGATTCTGGTGCGACGCCCTGGGCTATCCGTCGACCCGCCGCTGGAAGGACTCGTACGGGCTCGAGTACGTCGAATCGAACGCACCGGGGTCCCCGTCACTGGTGTTCCAGCCCGTCGACGACCCGAAGTCCGGGAAGAACCGCCTGCACCTCGACATCGCGCCGTCGTCCGGTACCCGCGACGAGGAGGTCCGGCGGCTCCTCTCGCTCGGCGCACGCCGGCTGAGCGACGACCCGAATGTTCCCTGGGTGGTCCTCGCAGACCCCGAGGGCAACGAATTCTGCGTGTTACCGGAACGTGGGACCGACGACGGGACGACCACGTAGCCCTCGCCACCAGGCGGCGGGCCCGCCGTGGGCGACCCAGTGCCGTGCGTGGTCCACGTAATCCGTCGCCACCCGGACCCACTCACTCCAGGCACTCGGCGTGGGAAGGGTTTCGACCGAACGGGTCAGGAGACGATCGATCGCGTCCGAGACGAGCTCTGCGCGCTCCAACTGCACCATGTGCCCCGCACCGGGGACCTTCACCAGTTCCGCGTCGGGCAGATGCCCGGCGATCGCCTTCGAATACCGGAAGGGGGTCAGGAGGTCGCGGTCGCCGCACACCACCAGCGTCTCGATGGGTGCGAGCAACGGCACCGCCGCCGTCTCGTCGTGATTCTTGAACGACGGCAGGAAGTCCACGAGCGTCTTGAGGGACGTGTCGTTGATCATCTGCTCGGAGTGCCACACGATCGCCGGGCTGATGCTGCGGTTACCGAACGACGCCGACCTCAGGATCGGCGCCAGCACCCTCTTGCTCGCGCCGCGACCGCTCTGGACGACCCGGGGCAGGTGGCGGGCGGCGGTGCTGAATCCGGCAACCACCGGCGTGTTGAGGGTCCGCGCGAGCCCCACGTCACCCAGCTTCTCCGCCGCGGTGGCGATCAGGCCCACCCCGACGATGCGGGACCCGATCAGATCGGGATGCTGTCCGACGTACGACAGGACCGCCATACCGCCCATCGAATGGCCGACCAGCACGATCGGCCCCTCGGGCACGAGCGCACGGATCACGGCGTCGACGTCCTGCGCGAGATGCGGAATGGTGCAGGTGGCGCGCCGCGGCACCCCGGAGTCGCCGTGCCCCCGCAGGTCGAAGAACACCATGCGAATCGTCGAGCCCCACGCCTCCTCGAGCTGAACCCGCTGGAAGTGCCACCCGGTCATTCTGTTGCAGAAGCCGTGGACGAACACCACCGTCAAAGGCGCGAACGCCGGACCCACCTCGCGCACCGCGAGCGGCACACCGTCGTCGGCGGCCACGACACTGCCGCGGTCGCGGCCGAGCAGGTCGAAGGTCTCGCCTGCGAACTCGTCGAACATAATCTCCCAGCCGTTGCCGAAGTCACGGATGATCGCGCGGACGCCTGTCGTGTGGAGGATAGCGCGGTCCGCGAATCGTCCGCGCGCACCTTCGCCGCTACCGATCCTCGTCGTACCGCCGGCGTGCACCGAGACGTCACACCGCGTTGACGGCGAACGCCATCAACGCCATCGCCAGCAACAACACGACCGCCGTGACGGCGAGCTGAAGGTACCCCTGCTGCCGGGGGTCCAGGAACGGGTACGGGTACGGGTACCAGTCGACGATCGGACCCCGTATCAGGGAATAGGCGCCGTACACGGCCGGGAACACCAGCCAGCTCAGGCTCTGTGCCTCGGAGATCCGCACCCGGGACGGGGCCACCACCCAGTCCAGCAGCAGGACGAATTGGCCAGTGAGAAGTCGTCGCTGCCGGCGCTACGGAGAGGAATCCACAGCAACGCGATCAGCCCGTAGACGGCGAAGACCGCCCGCAGAACCCGAACGATCCTCTGACCTCCCAGGTCCGTGACGACGGCAGCGTCCATCCGCCGATATTCGCACACGGGCGGGCGCGGCACAGGGCGATCCACCGGTTGGCTAGGCTGGGGTCCAGCATGTCCACCACAGCACCCAGCCGGCGGGACCTGAAGAACAGCCTCGGCGAACTCACACTGCGCGACGAACACCGGCTCCGCCGGCGACTCGACCGTGCGCGCACACCCGACGCACTCGCATCCCTGTCCGACGAGATCGCCGCCGCCCGCGGACGCATCACACGAAGACTCGACAGCGTCCCCGTCATCGACTTCCCCGACACGCTGCCGGTCAGCCAGCGCCGCGACGACATCGCGAAGGCGATCTCCGAGAACCAGGTCGTCATCGTCGCCGGCGAGACGGGATCCGGCAAGACGACGCAGATCCCGAAGATCTGCCTCGAACTCGGCCGCGGCGTCCGCGGCCTCATCGGACACACCCAGCCCCGCCGTCTCGCGGCGCGGACCGTCGCCGAACGGATCGCGGAGGAACTCCGTAGCGAACTCGGTGAGACCGTCGGCTACACCGTGCGATTCACCGACCAGGTGTCGGACGGCACGCTGGTGAAACTGATGACCGACGGAATCCTGCTCGCCGAGATCCAACGCGATCGGATGCTGCGCCGGTACGACACGCTGATCGTCGACGAGGCCCACGAACGCAGCCTCAACATCGACTTCATCCTCGGGTACCTGCGACAGCTACTCCCCCGCCGGCCCGATCTGAAAGTGATCATCACGTCGGCCACGATCGATCCGGAGCGCTTCGCGCAGCACTTCGCCACCGACGGGGTGCCCGCCCCGATCGTCGAGGTGTCCGGGCGCACATTCCCCGTCGAGATGCGGTACCGCCCACTCACGGTGGAAGTGGGCGACCAGACGTTCGACCGCGACCCCGTCGACGCGGTGTGCGAGGCGGTCGAGGAGCTCTCCGGCGAGGGCGACGGCGACATCCTGGTCTTCCTCTCCGGCGAACGGGAGATCCGCGACACCGCCGACGCGCTCCGAGACCGCAGAACGCGCGGCACAGAGATCGTGCCCCTCTACGCCCGGCTGTCGGCGGCGGAACAGCACAAGGTGTTCACGCCCCACACCGGGCGGAGGGTGGTGCTGTCGACGAACGTCGCGGAAACGTCGCTCACCGTGCCCGGCATCCGGTACGTCGTGGACCCGGGAACCGCCCGCATCTCCCGCTACTCGGTGCGCACCAAGGTGCAGCGCCTGCCCATCGAACCGATCTCGCAGGCGTCCGCCCGCCAGCGTTCCGGGCGTTGCGGCCGTGTGGCCGAAGGCATCTGCATCCGCCTCTACTCGGAAGAGGACTTCGAGGCGCGGCCCGCGTTCACCGAACCGGAGATCCTGCGCACCAACCTCGCGTCTGTCATCCTGCAGATGACGGCGCTCGGCCTCGGCGACATCGCCGCGTTCCCGTTCGTCCAGCCGCCCGACCCCCGGGCGGTCCGCGACGGCATCGGCCTGCTCGAGGAACTCGGGGCCATCGAACGGAAAGCCCAGAACGAGCAGCCCGTCCTCACCGCGGTCGGACGCGAACTCGCGCAGATCCCCGTCGATCCGCGCATGGCCCGGATGCTCGTCGAGGCGCACCGGAACGGCTGCCTGTCCGAGGTGCTGGTCATCGTCTCCGCCCTCTCGATCCAGGACGTGCGGGAACGTCCCGCCGAATTCCAGCAGGCAGCGGACGAGAAGCACGCCCGGTTCACTGTGGAGAACTCCGACTTCCTCGCCTTCCTCGAACTGTGGAAGTACCTGCGCGAGCAGCGGAACGAGTTGTCGTCCAACCAGTTCCGGAAGATGTGCCGAAACGAATTCCTGCACTGGCTGCGCATCCGCGAATGGCAGGACCTGCACGGTCAGCTCCGTCAGATCACCCGTGGGCTGGGCTGGGACACCACCGACACCCCGGCCGGTGAGGCGGCGATCCACCAGTCCCTGCTCGCGGGGCTGCTGTCGCACATCGGGCTCCGCGAGGGTGACAAACGAGACTTCCTCGGGGCCCGCGGAAGCCGATTCGCGGTCTTCCCCGGCTCGAGCCTGTTCAAGAAGCCCCCGCGATGGGTCATGGCCGCCGAGCTGGTCGAGACGTCCCGGCTGTGGGCACGGATGTCGGCCGGAATCGAACCCGAGTGGGCCGAGAAGCTGGCGCCGCACCTCGTGAAACGCACCTACTCCGAACCGCACTGGTCGTCGAAACGCGGCGCCGCCATGGCCTACGAACGCGTCACGTTGTACGGCATCCCGCTCGTCGCCCGGCGTGCCGTCACCTACAGCACCATCGACCCCGAAACGTCCCGCGACCTGTTCATCCGCCACGCCCTGGTGCAGGGCGAATGGCAGACGCAGCACAAGTTCTTCCACGCCAACCGCGCACTCCTCGAAGACGTCGAAGAACTCGAACATCGCGCCCGCAGGCGCGACATCCTCGTGGACGACGACACCCTCTACGACTTCTACGATCAGCGCGTCGGCCCGGAAGCGGTCTCGGCCCGGCATTTCGACTCCTGGTGGAAGGTCGCCCGCCGCAAGAATCCCGACCTGCTCACGTTCACCCAGGCGACGGTCGTCAACGCCGAATCGGCCGCAGTACTCGGCGGTGAATACCCCGACGCCTGGCGTCAGGGCGACATGCAGTTCCCCCTCACCTACCAGTTCGAGCCCGGGACCGAGGACGACGGCGTCACCGCCCGCATCCCGATCGCGCTACTGGCGGGCCTGCGCCCGGTCGGCTTCGACTGGCTGGTCCCCGGCATGCGCGTCGAACTGGTCACCGCCCTGATCAAGACGCTCCCGAAGACCCTTCGCCGACAGGTGGTTCCGGCACCGGACTTCGCGGCCGCCGCGCTGGCCGCCGTGAAGCCCCGCTCCGAACCTCTCACCACGGCGATGGCACGCGAACTGTCGCGGCTCGGAGCCTGTCGCATCGATCCCAAAGACTTCGACGTCACCGCACTCCCCGACCATCTGCGCATGACGTTCGCTGCCGTGGACGAGAAGGGTGCCGTCCTCGGCCGGGACAAGGACCTCGTGTCGCTGCGCAAGTCGCTCGCTCCCCGCGTCCAGGTGGAAGTGGCGAAGGCGGCCTCGAACTCGGAGCGGCCGCCCGCACTCACGTGGACCCCCGCCACCCTCGGTTCGCTCGAGGCCACCGTGACCCGCGAACTCGGCGGCCAGAAGGTCACCGGCTACCCCGCCCTGGTCCCGGAGGGTGACGGTGTCGCCGTCCGCGTGCTCAGCACCGCCGCGGCGCAACGAGCCGCGATGCGCGCCGGAACGCGCAGGCTGCTCCTCGCTGCCGTTCCCACCCAGGCGAAGACGGTCACGTCCGGCCTGAGCAACGCACAGAGACTGGCGCTCGGGCAGAACCCCGACGGCAGCCTCGACGCCCTGATCGACAACTGCCGCAACGCCGCCGCGAACCAATTGATCGCCGCACACGGCGCGCCGGTGCGCACACCGCAGGAATTCGACGCCCTCGTGGCGACGGCGCGCGCGGAGATGGCCCGGAACGTGGCGGTGCTCCTACGACTGGTGTCGCCCGTGCTCGAAGCGGACCACCGGCTCGCCGTCGTGCTGGAACGCGCCACCGGTGAAGCCGCCGACGACGTGCGGGAACAACGGCAGTCGCTGCTGTTTCCCGGATTCGTCGCCGACATCGGTACCACTCGCCTCCGCGAACTCCCCCGCTACCTCGCCGCCGCGGCGGCACGTCTCGAAGCCCTTCCGGGGAGCGCACCGCGCGACCAGAAGGGGATGGACGTTCTCGACCGGGTGTACGCCGGATACGAACGCATGCTCGCGGGCCTGCCGGAAGAACGACAGCACTCACCCGAGGTCGATGCGATTCACTGGATGATCGAGGAGTTGCGCGTCAGCCTGTTCGCTCAAACACTCGGGACACCGATCCCGGTCTCGGAGAAACGCGTGCTCAGTGCTATGGAGAAGGTGCGCTGACGCGCAAGGCCATGGAGAAGGTGCGCTGACGCGCAGGCTCAGGCCTCGTCTCGGGATTCGCGGTGTTCGCGTAGCTCTTTGATCTCGCGGGCGAAGTCCTCGGCGGAGCTGAAAGACCGGTACACCGACGCGAAGCGCAGGTACGCCACCTCGTCGAGATCACGAAGCGGACCGAGAATGGCGAGGCCGACCTCGTTGCTCGGAATCTCCGCCGAGCCCGACGCCCGGACCGCGTCCTCGACCTGCTGGGCAAGAAGATTCAGTGCGTCGTTGTCTACCTGCCGGCCCTGGCAGGCGCGGCGCACACCCCGCACCACCTTCTCCCGGCTGAACGGTTCGGTGACACCACTGCGCTTGACCACCGACAACACGGCGGTCTCGACGGTGGTGAATCGGCGACCACACTCGGGGCACGAACGTCGGCGACGGATGGCCTGTCCTTCGTCGGCTTCTCGCGAATCGACCACACGTGAATCGGGGTGCCGGCAGAACGGGCAGTGCATGGCGATTCCTTCGTTGTAGCCGTCGTGGCCGCAACTGTTCGCCTCCCCCGATGGCGAACCGACGAAAACGGATTCACGCAGCGGATGCACGATCTCGACGCGACCACACGAAGTGGTGGGACTGACAGCATCCGAGACTACTCGGCCGCCCGATGGGACAGACATGCAGAGCCACCCCCGTCACCGGGTAGAGGACGACGGGACGATCAGACTCTGGCCCGGGTGGAGCGCCGAATTGGACATGGCGTTCAGCTCCATGATCCGCTCGACCACCTGCGCCACCGGCAATTCCGGGGAGATCCGGGCCGCGAGCGCTGCCAGGCTCTCCCCCTGCTGCACCTGCACGACCTCCGTGGCCGCCGAGTTACTCACACCGTCGGTGGTGGCCAGCTGAGCCACCCCGACGAGCCCGCACAGCACACCCGCCGTGATCACGACACTCGCGAGCACCATCCGCCAGCCGACGTCGTTCGCCCCGCGCGCGTGATCGGCACGGGAGACACCGGTGTGGGTGGGCCGGTACGCGACGGCACCGGACGAGGGACGCCGCAGCTCGCCGTCGGTGCGCCGGCGGCGCGGCTCGGTCCGGTACGACCGTGCGGCGCCGGAACGGATGACACCCCGTTCGAGGGCCTGCCGGTTCAGCACTGCCTGCCGATGGAGAACTGCGTTGCTCATCGGTACCTCCGCTGCTCGTATCCGTTGTCAGATCCGTTGTCGTATCCGCTACCGACCCGGTCGGCGTCCGATCGCTCCGGGTGTTCGATCACGCGTTCGAAAGAACACATGTTCGATTTCTACCACGACCCTCCGACAATGTCTCTACTTCTCGCGACACGTGTCGAACAGATGTTTGAAACTCCGAGGAAAGCGGGATAGATTCGTGTCACGCGGCACAGCAGTCACATGCGACCCATACCGAGAAGATCCACATACAGACGGAGGCACCTCGCCATGAAGGACGACAGCTCGACCGACGGTTCGACTCCACGTGTGAGCGGTGGCTCCGCCGCCGGGTTGACCGACCGGCAGCGCCGTGTCCTCGAGGTGATTCGCACGTCCGTGAACGAGCGCGGATATCCGCCGAGCATCCGCGAGATCGGCGACGCCGTGGGGCTCACCTCCACGTCGTCCGTCGCTCATCAGCTGCGCACGCTGGAGCGGAAGGGCTTCCTCCGCCGGGATCCCAATCGTCCGCGCGCCGTGGACGTGCGCGGCCTCGACGAGGTGGCGGCGGGAGCCGCCGCGAACGCGAGCGCCGCCGTCGGGTTGGCCGCGGTCAAGTCCGGCGCCGACGGCGCACCCCTGCCGGAACCCACGTTCGTCCCGGTCCTCGGCCGGATCGCGGCCGGTGGCCCGATCCTCGCCGAGGAAGCAGTGGAGGACGTCTTCCCGCTTCCCCGCGAACTGGTGGGCCAGGGCTCGCTGTTCCTGCTCAAGGTCGTCGGCGAATCGATGATCGATGCCGCGATCTGCGACGGCGACTGGGTGGTGGTCCGTCAGCAGAACGTGGCGGAGAACGGAGACATCGTGGCAGCGATGATCGACGGCGAAGCCACCGTCAAGACGTTCAAGCGCACCGAGAACGAGGTGTGGCTGATGCCGCACAATCCGCTGTTCGATCCGATCCCCGGCAACGACGCGGTCGTTCTGGGCAAGGTCGTCACGGTCATGCGCAAGATCTAGTCCCGGCACGAGGAGGGCCCCACGGCGATCGCCGTGGGGCCCTCCTCGCATCCACCCCGGATACGCAGGCCGTGCCTCGTCAGAGATTGAGGCCGCGACCGATGATTTCCTTCATGATCTCGGTGGTACCGCCGTAGATGGTCTGGACACGAGAATCCATGTACGCCTTGGCGATCGGGTACTCCTTCATGTATCCGTAGCCGCCGTGCAGCTGCAGGCACCGGTCGATCAGCCGGACCTGCGCCTCGGTGGTCCACCACTTGGCCATCGCCGCTTCCTGCACCGACAACTTCTCGTCGTTGAGCAGTTCGATGAACTTGTCGACGAGGACTCGGACGGCCGTTGCCTCGGTGGCGAGTTCGGCGAGCACGAAACGGGTGTTCTGGAAGCTGCCGATCGACTTGCCGAAAGCCTTCCGGTCGCGGCAGTACTGGATCGTCATGTCCAGTGCCGATTCCATTGCGGCCGCGGCCACCACGGCGATCGACAGCCGCTCCTGGGGAAGGTTCTTCATCAGGTAGAGGAAGCCCATCCCCTCCTCGCCGAGGAGGTTGGCGGCGGGAACGCGGACATCGGTGAAGCTGAGTTCCGCGGTGTCCTGCGCCTTCATACCGATCTTGTCGAGGTTGCGGCCGCGTTCGAAGCCCGGCATGTCCCGTTCGACGACCAGGAGGCTGAATCCCTGCGCCCCCTTGTCGGGATCGGTACACGCGACGACGATTACGAGGTCGGCGTTGATGCCGTTCGTGATGAAGGTCTTCGAACCGTTGAGGACCCAGTCGTCGCCGTCGCGCACGGCGCGGGTCTTGATGCCCTGCAGGTCGCTGCCGGTGCCCGGCTCGGTCATCGCGATGGCTGTGATCAGTTCACCCGACGCGAAGCCGGGCAGCCAGCGCTGCTTCTGCTCCTCGTTGCTCAGTTCGAGCAGGTAGGGCGCGACGACGTCGTTGTGCAGGGTGAAGCCGATGCCGCTGTACCCGCCCCGGGTGGTCTCCTCGGTGACGATCGCGTTGTACCGGAAGTCGCGCACGCCGCCGCCACCGAATTCCTCCGGCACGGCCATGCCGAGGAAGCCCTGCTTGCCGGCCTCGACCCACAGGCTGCGGTCGACGATGTTCTGCTCTTCCCACGTGGCGTGGTTCGGCTCGGCGTGCTGTGCGAGAAACTTGCGGTACGACTCCCGGAACAGTTCGTGCTCCGGTTCGAACAGGGTGCGCTCCACGCCGACTCCTCGTATCAACTATCTGGGTACGTCTCGTTCGACGGTAGAGGCGAGGAACTACGTGGTGAATGACCCAGGTGATCGGGATTCGTGACCCATCCGGTCACGGTCTCAGGGCTTGCGGAACCGCGCGAGCGAGCGCATCACCGGGTAGGCGACGAGGATGCCCACCGAACCCCACGCGATGCCACCGAGTTCCACGGATCCGATCGTCAGCGTCAGGTCGCCGATGCCGGCGACGAGCGCCGCGGCGACCACGGTGAGGTTCACGGGGTCGGTGAAATCCACCTCGGCGTCCATCCAGATGCGCACACCGAGGACACCGATCAGTCCGTACAGCACGAGGGTGGCGCCGCCGATGACACCGTTCGGCACGGTGAACACGAGGGCACCGAACTTCGGTGAGAACGCGAGGACCACGGCGGTGGCGGCCGCGACCCAGTAGGCGGCGGTGGAATAGACCCGCGTCGCGGCCATGACTCCGATGTTCTCGGCGTACGTGGTGGTCCCGGAGCCGCCCCCGAATCCGGCGAGGGTGGTGGCCAGTCCGTCCGCGACGAGGGCGTCACCGGCGACGTCGTCGAGCGACCGACCCGTCATGGCCGACACCGCCTTGACGTGGCCGACGTTCTCGGCGATCAGGACGATGACCACCGGCAGGGTCAGCGCGATCACGGACCATTCGAACGTCGGCCCCCGTAATTCGGGCACACCGAACCAGGCCGCCTCCCGCAGCGCTGTGACCCGCTCCTCGGCGAGCCCGCCGATCACGGCGGCGAACACCCAGCCGACGACGACACCGACGAGGATTCCGAGACGGCCCAGCAGTCCCGGACCGAGCACTGTCACGAGCAGGATCGCCAGCAGGGTCACCCCGGCGATCAGCGGTTGCGATTCGAACGAATCCACCGCGGTGGGTGCGAGATTGAGCCCGATCAGGGCGACCACGGCGCCGGTGACGACGGGTGGCATGACGGCGTCGATGACCCGCGATCCGGCCAGCTTCACCGCGATGCCCACCACGAGCAGCAACAGACCCGCGGCGGCGACGCCGCCGAGTTGCGCGGCGGGACCCGAACTCTGCGACGCCGTCAGCGGCGCGATGAACGCGAACGACGAACCGAGATAGCTGGGGATGCGGCCGCGGGTGATGATCAGGAACAGGGCCGTACCGATACCCGAGAACAGCAGTGTCGTAGTGACCGGAAACCCGGTGATGGTCGGCACCAGGAGGGTGGCGCCGAACATCGCGATGACGTGCTGCATCCCGATTCCGACCGTGCGCGGCCAGGTGAGGCGCTCGCCGGGAGCGACCACCTCACCCTCACCGATCCGCCTGCCGTCGCCGTGCATCGTCCACCCGAACGCCCGCGTGGGGGTGGACGGGCCGGCAGAGCCGCCGGCCGGACCGTCGGGGGCGTCGGTTTCTCTTTTCGTCACAGTTCGCCAATAGTAGGCACGATCTGGGAGTTTCGCGTCTTCGGGACCGGATCCCGCGGCAAACCGGGACTACGCGCCCAGCACCCGTACCGCCGCGGTCCGCGCCTCCGCCGGATCACTCGTGGCGAGCACGTCCTCGGCGGCACGACGGCAGTCGTCCAGCGAGACCGATCCCACCTTCGCCCCGACACCGGACACGGCGGCACCGGCGCAGGACAGCGACGTGACCCCGAGTCCGATCAGCACGCAGGCGAGTAGCGGGTCGGCGGCCGCCTCGCCGCAGACGCCGACCGGTTTGCCCGCCGCGATGCCCGCCTCGGCCGTGCGGGCGACGAGCGCGAGGACCGCCGGTTGCCAGGGATCGGTGAGCGATGCCAGGTCGGAGGACATCCGGTCGGCGGCCATCGTGTACTGCGCGAGGTCGTTCGTGCCGATGGACAGGAAGTCGACGTGGCGCAGGAGGCGGTCGGCCAGAAGCGCGGCGGCCGGTACCTCGACCATCACGCCGGGCACGAGTCCGCGGGCGCGGACCTCCGCCGCGAAGGATTCGGCCTCGGCGGGAGTCGAGATCATCGGCGCCATCACCCACGGCTGCGACTGTGTCTGCTTCGCCGCGGCGGCGACGGCGTCGAGTTGCCTGCTGAGGATTCCCGGGTTCTGTTCGGCGATCCGGATTCCGCGGACCCCGAGCGCCGGGTTCGCCTCTTCTGCGTGGTTGGCGAAGCGCAGCGGCTTGTCCGATCCCGCGTCGAGGGTCCGGATCACCACCTTCCGGCCGGCGAACGCGTCGAGCACCTCTCCGTAGATCTCGGCCTGCTCGTCGACACCGGGCTCGGAATCGCGGTCCAGGAAGCACAACTCGGTGCGGAACAGTCCGACGCCCTCGGCGGCGGTCGTGGCCGCCGAGCGCGCACCGGCCCCGTCCTGGACGTTGGCCAGAATCGACACGGAATGCCCGTCGCTCGTGCGGCCGGGTCCTTCCCACGACTGGATGCGGATCCGTTCGGCGCGGCCGTGTTCCACGGCGGCACGGGCCTCCACGGGGTCCGGTTCGACCACGAGTTCGCCCGCCGACCCGTCGAGGAGGACGGGGGTGCCCGCGACGACGGATTCGAGGTCACGCACCGCGACCACACACGGTATGCCCAGCTGCCGCGAGATGATCGCGGTGTGGCTCGTCGGGCCGCCGAGGACGGTCACGAGTCCGACGATCAATTCGGGATCGAGACCGGCGGTGTCGGCGGGCGCGAGGTCCTGGGCACACAGGATCGACGGTGTCGTGGGCACGGGGATGCCGGGTTCGGGCAGGCCGAGGAGTTCGGACACGACACGGTCCCGGATGTCGCGCAGGTCGGTCACCCGTTCGGCCATCAGCCCGCCCATCTTGGTGAACAGGGTGGCGAACTGCTCGGTGGCTTCGGCCGCCGCTTCCTCGGCCGGGGCTCCACCGGCGATCAGCTTCTGCGCGGCACCGAGCCAGCCGCGGTCGGCAGCCATCGCCGCGTTCGCCTGCAGCACCTCTGCCGCGGCCCCGGAGACGCTCGCCGCGCGGTCGCGGAGTCGCCCTGACACGACGGCGGCCGCTTCCTCGAAGCGGACCTTCTCCGCGTCCCGCGACGCCTCGTCGATCCGGGCCGATCCGGGTGCGACCTCCGGCCGCGGAGCCGGCCAGATCACCGGCGCGTAGGCAATGCCGGGTACCACCGGCGTACCTCGCACGATTTCACGGTCTTCGGTCATCGGGTCCTCCTGGCCGGCTCGTTCTGTCTTCACACAGTCGGAAATGCGAATCGACTATGTGACGGAGATTACTCTCAACTCTTGACATGTCAACACACTCGGGCGTAAAACAACATGACACAACATTTCGTGTGATGCAGACCATAACGGATCACATCACCGAACACTTCACCGACGAGAACAGGAACGGGGTCACGGTGTATCCGGAAGAACGCCAGCAAGCGGTCACCACGCTGATCTCGCAGCGCGGACGCATGTCGGTCGCGGACCTCTCCGACACGTTCGGCGTCACCACCGAGACCGTGCGCCGTGACCTCGCTCTTCTCGAGCGTCTCGGCCACGTCCGCCGCGTGCACGGCGGCGCGGTGCCTGCGGGGTCCCTCACCGTCACCGAGCCCGGCATGACGGAGCGCGATCACACCCGCGCCGAGCAGAAGGACCGGATCGCCAAGCGCGCCGCCGCCTACCTGCCTCCGTCCGGTGGCAGCGTGCTGTTCGACGCGGGAACCACGACGGGGCGCATCATCCCGGAACTCCCGTCCGATCTGGACCTCACCGTGATCACCAACTCCGTGCCGATCGCAGCCCGGCTCGCGGGACTCAATTCGGTGACGCTCCACATGCTGGGCGGCCGGGTGCGCGGCATCACGCAGGCCGCCGTCGGCGAGGAGGCGCTGCGCATCCTCGACGTCCTCCGCGTCGACGTCGCGTTCATCGGCACCAACGCGCTCAGCGTCGGCCACGGCCTGTCCACCCCGGACACCGAGGAGGCCGCGGTCAAGCGCGCGATGGTCCGGTGCGCCAACCACGTCGTCGTGGTCGCCGACTCGTCGAAGGTCGGGAGGGAACACCTCGTGAGCTTCGCCCCCATCCACAGCGTCGACATCCTCGTCACCGACGCCGACATCAGTTCCGCAGACCGAGCCCACTTCCACGACCAGGGAATCGAGGTGGTGATCGCATGATCGTCACGCTGACCGCCAATCCGAGCATCGACCGCACCGTCAACCTGGTGGGACGCCTCGAACGAGGAACCGTTCTGCGCGCGGCCGCCACCCACAGCGACCCGGGAGGCAAGGGCGTCAACGTCGCCCGCGCGCTCACGTCGGCCGGTGTCGCCGCTGTCGCGGTACTCCCGGGCAACGAGGGTGATCCCCTGCTCACCGCCCTGTCCGAGCACGGGATCGAGCACGTGACCGTGGCGACGTCCGGTCCGGCGCGCACCAACATCACCATCACCGAACCCGACGGCACCACCACCAAGGTCAACGAACCCGGCGTCGTCATGTCGGCCGAGTCCCTCGCCGATCTGCAGTCGGAGATCATCGAACGCGGGTCCCGGGCCGAGTGGGTCGTGCTGTCCGGTTCCCTTCCCCCGGGCATTCCCACCGACTGGTACGCCACGCTCGTCGAGGCACTCCGCTCGGCACCATGCCGAGTCGCCGTCGACACGTCGGACGCCCCGCTGCTCGCGCTCGCGGAACGGTTCCCCGCGGCCGCCCCCGACCTCGTGAAACCGAACAGCGAGGAACTCGCTCAGCTCACCGGCGCCGACGGGCAGTTGCTCGAGGAGTCCGCGCTGCGCGGGGACCCGACGGCCACCGCCCATGCCGGCAGGCAACTCGTGGACCGCGGGGTCGAAGCCGTCCTCGCCACGCTCGGTGCCGCGGGTGCGGTTCTCGTGACGGAGGCCGGCGCCTGGTGGGCCACGCCACCACCGATCGTTGCCCGCAGCACCGTCGGCGCCGGCGACTCGTCGCTGGCTGGCTACCTGGCAGCGCAGATGTCCGGCGCGACCCCCGCGGACTGCCTCCGATCCGCCGTCGCCTACGGCAGCGCGGCGGCAGCCCTTCCCGGCACCACCCTGCCGACCCCCGAACACGTCGACATCGACGCCGTCACTGTCACCGCCCTCATCTCCCCCGCCCCCGATCCGGCCTGAACCAGAAGGAAACACCATGTCTCACTCGACACCCGACCGCGATTCGGGGCCGCAGATCATCAGCGAAGATCTGATCTCCCTGGACACCGACCTCGGAGCCTCCAAGGAGGACGTGATCTCCGCGCTCTCCCGGCGTCTGGCCGACGCCGGTCGCGCCACCGAAGCGGACGCTCTCCGCGACGCCGCACTGGCGCGTGAATCACAATCGGCGACGGGACTTCCCGGTGGGATCGCGATCCCCCACTGCCGTTCCGAAGCCGTTGTGGCGGCGTCCCTCGGATTCGCCCGGCTCGCCCCGAAGGTCGACTTCGGTGCCCCCGACGGACCTGCAGATCTCGTGTTCCTCATCGCCGCGCCCGAAGGTGCGGGCGCGGAGCACATGAAGCTGCTCTCCTCGCTCGCGCGGGCGCTGGTGCGCCCCGCCTTCGTCGGAGCGCTCCGTGATGCGAAGTCCCCCGCCGAGATCGTCACCCTGGTGAACGACGTCCTGGCACCCGCACCCGCACCCGCCGCCACACCGGCGGCCGCGGCCCCCGCAGCAGCCGCAGCACCCGCGGCGGCCGCCGCGGCCCCGGCCCCGGCTCCGACGCCCGAACCGGTCGCCCCGGAGAAGGAACCCGAGCCCGAAGAGGGACCGAAGCACATCGTCGCGGTCACGGCCTGCCCGACCGGCATCGCCCACACGTACATGGCCGCCGACTCCCTCGTCGCCGCCGGCGAACGCGCAGGCGTCGTCGTCCACGTGGAGACTCAGGGTTCGAGCGGAAGCACACCGCTGGCACCGGGAGTGATCGCGGGCGCATCCGCCGTCATCTTCGCCACCGATGTCGGGGTGAAGGGCAAGGAACGCTTCGCAGGCAAGCCGGTGGTGGCGTCGGGCGTCAAGCGCGCCATCAACGAGCCCGACACCATGATCACCGAGGCACTGCGCGCGGGCATGAACCCGTCCGCGGCCACCGTGGACGCGGGTAGCGCCGGCAGCGCGGCGGACGAGCCGGCCGGATCGATCGGCTGGGGCACCCACCTGCGCCAGGTGCTGCTCACCGGTGTCAGTTACATGATCCCGTTCGTCGCCGCCGGCGGTCTGCTGATCGCCCTCGGCTTCCTGCTCGGCGGGTACGAGATCTCCGGTCCCGCGGAGGACATCGTCCTCAGCAACTCCCTCGGCCAACTCCCCGAGGGTGGCCTGGCGACGTACCTGGGCGCGGTGCTGTTCCAACTGGGTTCGCTGGCGTTCAGCTTCCTCGTACCCGCTCTGGCCGGTTACATCGCCTTCGCCATCGCCGACCGGCCCGGTCTGGCGCCGGGCTTCACCGCGGGCGCCGTGGCTGTCTTCGTCGGCGCCGGATTCATCGGAGGCCTCGTCGGTGGTCTGATCGCCGGCGTGGTCGCGCTGTGGATCAGCCGGATCCCGGTTCCCCAGTGGTTGCGCGGCCTGATGCCGGTGGTGATCATCCCGCTGTTCGCGACGCTGATCGTCGGCGCACTCATGTTCCTGGTCCTGGGCCGTCCGCTCGCCTCGATCACGTCGGGACTGACGAACTGGCTCAACGGTCTGTCCGGCAGCTCCGTCATCTTCCTCGGCATCATCCTCGGCCTGATGATGTGCTTCGACCTCGGTGGCCCGGTGAACAAGGCCGCCTACGCGTTCGCGGTGGCCGGCCTCAACGTCAACGATCCCGCCTCGCTGCGGATCATGGCGGCCGTGATGGCTGCGGGCATGGTCCCGCCGCTGGCGATGGCTCTCGCGTCGACCGTCCTGCGTCCCAGCCTGTTCAGCGAGGCGGAACGCGAAAACGGCAAGGCGGCCTGGCTTCTCGGCTCGGCGTTCATCTCCGAAGGTGCCATTCCGTTCGCCGCCGCCGACCCGCTGCGCGTCATTCCCTCGATGATGGCCGGCGGCGCCGTCACCGGCGCCCTGATCATGGCGTTCAACGTCACCCTCAGCGCACCGCACGGCGGAATCTTCGTCTTCTTCGCCATCGGCAACCTGCTGTGGTTCCTGGTGGCGCTGGCCGCCGGTGTCGTCGTCGCCGCACTGTGCGTCGTCGCCGCCAAGGAATTCATCAAGCCCGGCGCGTCCGACGCCGAACTCGACCCCGACGTTGCGACAGTCGCAGCGTAAGAGAAACAGATCGACCCGCTCGTCCCGCACCACCCCCCACCGACAGAGGAGAGAGTCCATGCCCAGCACCACAGTCGCCGTCGGTTCGTCCATCGGCCTGCACGCCCGTCCCGCCGCCGTCATCGCCGAAGCGGTTGCCGCCGCCGGTGTGCCCGTCACGCTGGCCGTGGCGGACGGCGAACCCGTGGACGCCGGTTCCGCACTGCTCATCATGACGCTCGGCGCCACCAAGGGCACCGACGTCACGGTCACCAGCGACGACGCCGACGCCGTCGAGAAGGTGGCCCAGCTGGTGGCGGCCGACCTCGACGCCTGACCGCTATCCGGCCGTCAGCTGGTGAGACCCAGCTGACGGCCGGTCCAGTCCATCTCCCGCTCGAGCGCCGCACCCCAGGTTGCGCCCTCGTGGCCACCGGGGAGCTCGTAGTACCGCACGTTCAGGCCGGCCGCCCGCGCGGCAGCGAACATCCGCTGCTGCTGCGGGCGGTATTCGTCGTCCGCCGCCCCGGCGACGAACACCCCGGTCAGCTCCGGAAACTGCCGCGTCCTCAGCACGTCGACCGGATTGACCGCCGCGAACGCACGCTCGTCGCCGGCGAACGTCGCCGCAACCGTCCCCGCGTGATCGCCCAGCGAGGGCTCGTCCTGACCGAGGAAGTCGAGAAACGTCGGGTAGATCGCCGGATAGTTCACGGCCAGCTGGATCGAACAGGTACCCCCGTACGAGAATCCGCCGATCGCCCACTGCGCCGGATCGCGCGACACCTGCAGGGACTTCTCGATCCACGCGGGCACGTCGCGGGCCACGTAGGTGGCAGCGTTGCCCAGCGCCGAATCCAGACAGAGCGGATTCGCGTCCTGCGACCCCAGTGCGTCGACCACCACGACGACCGGCGCGAGGCCGTCGTGCCGCGCGGCATACGCGTCCACCGTGGACCCCAATCGTCCGCTGCCGAACCAGTCCTGGGGGCGCCCCGGCTGTCCCGCGATCATCACCATGACGGGGAGCACGGCGCGGGGCGACGTCAGGTACGCCGGCGGCAGATACAACACGGCCGGCCGGGCCGGGAATCCGGATTCGGTGCCGGGGATCTCCACTTCCGTCACCACACCGGAGCCGGGTGTGCGCACCGGACGTGTCCACACCGAGTCCATCGGGGTCCCGGACTGCACGGCGCTTTCGAACCCGGGGACGGCACCGAACGACACCGGCTCGACTACCGTCGGCGGGCGGTGCCCGGCCAGCGAACCGACGGTCGGGAAGACGCCGACCTCCGCATTGACCTGCCCGACCGCCGCGGCCGCGACCATGGCACCTGCCGTCCCGATCACCACTGCGCGCCGGACGCCGGGCTTCCGGAGCAGGAGAGCCGCTGCGAGTACGAGGGTGCCGACGGCGAGCCAGATCCACGCGTATCCCGCGGGCGGTATCTGATTGGGAAGCGGCCGGTACGTCGCCCACACGGCACCCCCGATCACCGCGGTCACGGGCACCGCGACCGCCGCGGCGCGGAGGATCGGCGGCCGGGCGGAACGCGACGCCGCGAGCATTACGACGGTGCCCGCCACCACGGCGACGGTCGATGCGGTCTGGGCGCGACCGTGCTCGAGTGACAGGTGGGCGATACGCGACAACAACTCGTGGGCCTGCACCCCGCCAGTATTCACACCGTGCCGGCCACCGAAAGAATCAGGCTCGCAACATTTCTCGCAAAACAGACCTATCGGGCACGGCGGCGGACCAGGAAGCCGGCGCCGACCACGAGCACGACCGCGCCGCCGGCGATGCCGATCCCCCACAACGTTCCCGACGAATGCGCCGACGCCTCGTCCGCGACTGTCTCCGTGCGGGCCTGCTGCTGCACCCTCGATACCGCCCCGGGCAGCGCCTGAATCGGCGGAACGGGACCCTCCCGCGCCTCGGAGGCGATCAGCAGGTCGCCGTTCTCGGTGAACGCGATCGACTCCCCCTGCGGCTGCTGCGGAACGTGTGCGCGCACCACCGGCCCCGCGGCGAACGCGGCGGCCAGGTCGCCGTCCGGCGCCGAGAACAGGAAAACGTCGGAGTAGCTGCGGACGGCGGCCACGGTTCCGTCGGCGGACACGGCGCCGCCGGTGAACATCGTCGAATGCAGGGCCGGGGCCGTGGTGCCGCTCCCGGTGGTGGCGTCGTCGGCGCCGTTCGTCTCGGCGACGTCCAGCGTCCCCACCTTCTCGAGCGGGGTCGGGCCGGGGCTCGCGAGGCCGCCCACACCGGCGCCCTCCGCAGGCCGGTACACGTTGCCCGCCCCGAACACTTCCTTCGTGACGATCAGCGGGGTGCCGTCGTTTTGGACGAGAACGGTCTCGGCGTCGTGCGGGCCGTCCGGATACGTCAGCCGATGCAGTTCCCCTGCGCCGGTGTCGCGGTCCATCGCGATCAGTGCCACCGTGTCGCGTCGGCGTCCGTTGTCCCCGGTGTCGGCGAGCCACAGCCGGCCGTCGGGGCCGGAGGCCATGTCCTCGACGTCGTACGGATCGACCGGCAGCGGAAGCCACCGCTGCACGGCGCAGTTCCCGTCCATCACCGCGACCGCGCGATCGGACCCGCTGTCACCGACCGCGTAGAGCAGTCCCCCCGCCGACACGAGCCCCGACAGCTCTTCCAGCGAGGCCTCGTCCGGGGTGCCGACCCCCGAATCGTCGGGAGTGCAGAGCGGACCGAATTCCGACGCGTCGACGGCGGTCTGATCGCGGAAGAACGGCTCTGCGGACCCGGCGCCCGCCGCCGCGAGCGGTGTGCACGCAGCGAGCACCGCGACCGCGACACGGGCCGACCACCGTGAGCGGTCAGGCACTGCCGCTGTACTGAACCAGTGCCGACGCCAGCGCTTCGGGCACCCGCGCGTGGACGCGCGTGCCGTCCTCTTCGTGGGACGAGTCGAGGATCTGTCCGTCCGAGTGGATCCGGGCCATCAGGTCTCCCCGGTTGTACGGGAGGAGAACGCTGACCTCGATCTCCGGGCGGACCAGCACATCACTGAGATGCGCGCGCAACTCGGCGATGCCTTCCCCGGTCCGGGCGGAGACGAACGCCGCTCCGGGCAGCAGGCCGCGCAGCTGGGTCAGCGTGACCGGGTCGGCCGCGTCGATCTTGTTCACCACGATGAGTTCCGGCGGCGCTGCGGCGTCGTTCTCCCGGATCACCTCGGTGATCACCTCGTGGACGGCCCTGATCTGATCCGTGGGCAGCGGATCGGAACCGTCGACGACGTGAAGCAGCAGATCCGCGTCCGTGACTTCCTCGAGCGTCGAGCGGAACGCCTCGATCAGCTGCGTCGGCAGGTGCCGGACGAACCCGACGGTGTCGGTGAGGACGTACTCGCGGCCGTCGTCCAGCGCCGCCCGCCGGGTGGTGGGGTCGAGGGTGGCGAACAGCGCGTTCTGCACCAGCACCCCGGACCCGGTCAAAGCGTTGAGCAGGCTCGACTTGCCGGCGTTGGTGTATCCGACGATCGCGATGGACGGGGTCTCGCTCCGCAGACGCCTGGTGCGTTTGGTGTCGCGGGCGGCCTTCATGCCCTTGATCTCGCGCCGCAGCTTCGCCATCCGCTCACGGATTCGCCGGCGGTCCGTCTCGATCTTGGTCTCACCGGGACCACGCAGCCCCACGCCGCCGTTGCTGCCGGCGCGACCACCCGCCTGCCGGGACATCGATTCACCCCAGCCACGCAGTCGCGGCAGCATGTATTCCATCTGGGCCAGTGCAACCTGCGCCTTGCCCTCCCTGGACGTCGCGTGCTGAGCGAAGATGTCGAGGATGAGGGCCGTCCGGTCGATGACCTTGACCTTGACGACCTTCTCCAGCGCGGTCAGCTGCGCGGGAGTGAGTTCACCGTCGCAGATGACGGTGTCGGCGCCGGTCGAGAGGACGACCTCACGGAGTTCCTCGGCCTTGCCGGAACCGATGTAGGTGGCCGCGTCTGGTTTGTCCCGCCGCTGGACGAGGCCCTCGAGGACCTCGGACCCGGCGGTCTCGGCCAGAGCCGCGAGCTCGGCCATGCTGGATTCGGCCTGCGCCGCGGTTCCCTGCGTCCAGACACCGACGAGCACCACGCGTTCGAGGCGCAGCTGTCGGTATTCGACCTCGGTGACGTCTGTGAGCTCGGTGGAGAGCCCGGCAACTCGGCGCAGCGCGCTGCGGTCCTCGAGTTGCATCTCGCCGACCGAAGGGCGCCCGTCGTCGTAGGCGAACTCAGTGGAGTCGGAGATCGGCGATTCTTCTGTGCGATGTGTTTTCGTCATACACCCTCATGATCCCACGGAATGTCGAGGGTGCGCACGTGCATTTCGCGCAGGGCGATCAGGCGAGGCCGTTCCACCAGCCGTCGTCGAGGTTCCCGGACGCCACCAGGACGGACGGTCCGCGCAACGTCGCCCGGCCGTCGGACACCGCAACGGTGACCTGACCACCGGGAATACGGACATTCACCTCACCGGAGTCGGCCCCGTCGAAGCGCAGAGCGGCGGTGGCCGCGGCCACCGTCCCGGTGCCGCACGACCGTGTTTCGCCGACCCCGCGCTCGTGTACCCGCATGTCCACGGCACCGGAATCGATGCGGGTGAGGATCTCCACGTTCACGCCGTGCGGGAAGAAGCCGGGATCGAACCCGGGTGCGGCCGTCAGGTCGAGGGCCGACAGGGACGCCGCCGTGAGGTGCGCATCGACACACGCCAGGTGCGGGTTGCCGACGTCGATGCCGATCCCGTTGAACACCTTGCCGTCGATGGTCGCGGCACTGGTTCCCAGATCCCGCACCACGCCCATGTCGACGGTGACCTCGCCGAAGGCGCCGTCGGCCGAGTGCACGATCACCGGTTTGCCGCCGGCCCGGCTGCCGACCACGAACTCGTCGCGTGTCTCGAGCCCCGCCGCGCGGAGGTAGTGCGCGAAGACACGGACGCCGTTGCCGCACATCTCCGCGATCGAGCCGTCGGCGTTGCGGTAGTCCATGAACCAGTCGTCCTCGGACGTGCCGTCGGGAAGTTCGGCGAGCACACCGGCGGCGGCCAGCGCACCGGCCTTCGCGACGCGCAGGATTCCGTCGGCGCCGAGCCCACGCCTGCGATCGCACAGCGCCGCTACCCGCGGGGCCGACAGGTCGATGAGGACATCGGGATCCGGGAGGACCACGAAGTCGTTCTCGGTGCCGTGTCCCTTGCTGAAATCCATGCGCACCACTCTAACCAACGGTCGAGCAGGTGCTGTTCATCTGCGCGACCGCGGTGCGGTTCATCGGCGCGACCGCGGTGCGGTTCATCGGCGCGACCGCGGTGCGGTTCATTTACGCTGCCGGGCGATTTCGTAGAGGGCGACGGCGCCGGCGGAGGGGGCGCCGAGGGAACTCGCGGCGCCTCCGATCGGGATGTTGACCACCGTGTCGCAGGCGTCGCGCCAGGCAGCGCTCATCCCGCGGGTCTCGTTGCCGATGACGAGCACGGTGCCGCCGCCGAAGTCGTGGGCGTCGATGGTGACGGAGCCGGTCTCGTCGGTGCCGACGATGTGCAGGTCGGTTCCGGACGCCCGCCGGGCGTCGCGGAAGGCGAGGATCTCGTCGACGGACGACACCGTCACGACGGGCATCGCGAAGAGGGATCCGGTGGAGGCACGGACACTCCGGGGGTCGAACGGATCTGCGCCGTGGCCGACGACGACGACCGCGTCGGCGCCGAACGCGTTGGCGGAACGGACGAGGGTGCCCAGATTTCCGGGTGAGGCGGGCCGGTCGAACACGACGATCAGGGGGACGGACTGCAGTCGCAGGTCCTTCAGTCGCGGGGTTCGTGTCTTCGCGACGGCGATCAGTTCCGGCGCGGTGGTGGTCTTCTCACCCAGTTCGGCCATCAGTTCGGCACTGACACCGATCTGTTCGACGGACCGGGTGTCGAGCAGTTCCCGTGCCCAGTCGGACAGTGGCGGGCCGTCGATGCGGTGCAGCAGCGATTCGATCGGCCAGCCGTGTTCCAGCGCCAGGTTGAGGGGACGGACGCCCTGGATCAGGAAGCGTCCCGCCTTCGTTCGCTTGGCGCGGTTGGTGAGGTACGACTGCCACTGCTGAAAGCGGGCGTTGCGGGTGGTCACCAGCAGGGACGGGGCCGGACGGTTGCGTCCGGACGGTGCGCGGCTCATCGTTCTCCCAGTGTTCGGGTCTCGCCGAGGGTGCGGATCGTGGTGTCCGCGAGGTCGGGGTCGCTTCCGTCGACCCAGTGGATGCGGGTGTCGCGGCGAAACCACGACCGTTGCCTGCGCACGTAGCGCCGGGTGCCGATGAATGTGCGTTCCTGCGCCTCGTCGAGGTCGTATTCGCCGTCGAGCCAGGCGAGGACCTGTGCGTAGCCGATGGCCCGGGGTGCGGTGACCCCGTCGCGCAGTCCCAGCTCGATCAGCCCGTTCACCTCGTCGACGAGTCCCCGTTCGAACATCAGCCGGGTGCGGAGCCGGATCCGGTCGTCGAGTTCGGCGGTATCCCGGTCGACACCGACGATGTGTGTGCCCCAGCGCGGTTCGCCGATCCGCGGGGCCGACGCCGCGAACGGCTTCCCGGTGATCTCCACGACTTCGAGGGCCCGGACCAGGCGCCTGCCATCGGTGGGGAGGATCGACGCGGCGGCGTCGGGGTCCACCCGGCCGAGTTCAGCGTGGACGGCCGCGACGCCCTTCTCGGCGAGGACGGCTTCCCACCGCGCCCGCACGGACGCATCGGTGGCCGGGAAGCTCCACTCGTCGAGCAGCGACTGCACATACATCATCGATCCGCCGACGATGACCGGCACTGCGCCGCGTGCGGCGATCGCCTCGACGTCGCGGACCGCCGCCTGCTGATAGTTCGCGACGGTGGCCGTCTCCGTCACGTCGAGCACGTCGAGTTGGTGGTGCGGGATTCCGCGGCGTTCGGCCGGGGCGAGTTTGGCGGTGCCGATGTCCATGCCCCGGTACAGCTGCATCGCGTCGATGTTGACGATCTCGCCGCCGAGACGTTCGGCCAGGTCCAGTGCGAGATCCGACTTTCCGGTTGCGGTCGGTCCGACGACGGCGATCGGCACGGGTGACCTCACGGACGCCACTCCCCCACGTGGTAACCGACTCCATAGGGTGCCGCGCTGTACAGCGTCCGGCAGGAAGCGGGTGGCGCGTCGAACACGCCGGCGAGAACCTGCCACGGGACGCGCCCGCCGATGCCGAGGGAATCGCACTCCGCGGGTTCGAGGGCCAGCAGCGCGTCGCGGTCGCCGGTGTCGAGCGCGGCGTCGATCCTGGCCTGCACGCCCTCCGCACGCGGGTCGAACGCGCCCGGCGCCTTCGCCGTGAGAGTGTTCGCCCCGTCCGCGACGATCACCAGACCCCGCGGCTCCGGATCCCGGTCGAGAAGGGTGCGCAGTTCCGCGCCGTACTCGGCGCACTGGTGCGGCGACAGGTCGGCGGAGAGGATCCGCGCGTCGACGACGGCGTCCGGCGCGCACGTCCCCCGGATCCACCCGGCCGTCAGCGCCGCGAGCGGCAGGTCCGGGTCGGGATCGCCTGCCGGACCGGGCCGCAACGCGACCCGTACGTCGACGCCGTAGCCGCGATAGGTGCCCTGGGCGTCGGAACGTACCGCCACCGCGGCGGGCGCCGCTCCGACCGCCACCCACTCGGTGGCGAGCGCGGACAACGCCTTCGCCGCCGTCTGGACCGCATCCCGCAACGGCGCCGTCTCCGCAGCGGCCGCCCCGGTCAGTTCGGGTACCAGTAGCGGTGGAGACGGCACGAGGATTGCGGCGGTGAACACACAGTCACGCTAGTCGACCGTCCGTGCGGACCCGACATCCGATTCTGGCGGTGCCGTCAATCGGTACCAACGCGGACCGTCCGACCTGATTCAATAGTCCACAGGGCCCGTACCGGGTTGAATGGAGCCAGCACCCGTCCCGGGTCGTATGGAGCCAGTATTGCGTTCAGGCAGCCGTGACGCGCGGCAGAGATGAGGAACCGATGACCGACAGCAGCGACGCGAAGCCCGCCGTGGAGCCTGCCGCTCAGCAGCACGACACACCGAAGCCCAGCCTCCCGAAGCCCGGTGCCGCGGCGAAACCGGGTGCACCCAAGCCCCACCCCACACCGACACACGCCCTCTCCGCCCCCGCCGTCGCCGCCCCCGCCCACAGTGACCCGAGCAAGTTCGGCCGCGTGGACGACGACGGCACCGCCTGGGTGAAGACCGCGGACGGCGAACGGCAGATCGGGTCGTGGCAGGCCGGGGACGCGGCGGAAGGTCTGGCGCACTTCGGTCGGCGCTTCGACGATCTGGCAACGGAAGTGGCACTCCTCGAGGCCCGGCTCAGTTCCGGCGCGGGCGACGCGAAGAAGACCAAGGCGGCCGCGCTCGCACTCGCCGAATCCCTCCCGACCGCCGCGGTGATCGGTGACATCGATTCTCTCGCGGCGCGGCTCGACGTCATCATCGCCGGATCCGACGAGGCAGCGGCCCTCGCCAAGCACGAGAAGGAACTGTCGCGGCAGGCGCACACCGAACGCAAGGAAGCGCTGGCCGCGGAGGCGGAACAGATCGGTGCCGAATCCACGCAGTGGAAGGCCGCCGGCGACCGGCTGCGCGAGATCCTGGACGAGTGGAAGACCATCCGCGGTATCGACCGGAAGGTCGACGACGCCCTGTGGAAGCGGTATTCGAAGGCGCGGGAGGCGTTCAACCGGCGTCGCGGCGCCCATTTCGCCGAACTCGACCGCGAGCGCGCCGCCGCCAAGACCAAGAAGGAAGAGCTCGTCGAACGGGCCGAGGCACTGTCCGACTCCACCGACTGGGGTCCGACGGCCGGAGCGTTCCGTGATCTGCTCGCCGAGTGGAAGGCCGCGGGCCGCGCACCGCGGGAAGCCGACGACAACCTGTGGAGGCGGTTCAAGGGCGCTCAGGACGTGTTCTTCGCCGCCCGCAACGCCGCGTCCTCCGAACGCGACGCCGAGTTCGAGGAGAACGCGGTCGCCAAGGAAGAGTTGCTGAAGAACGCCGGCCACATCGATCCGGCCAAGGACATCGACGCGGCGAGGGCCGCGCTCCGCGACCTGCAGGAGAAGTGGGACGCCATCGGCAAGGTGCCCCGCGAGCGGATGCACGACCTCGAGGGCAAGCTGCGCGCCATCGAGAAGCGTGTTCGCGACGCTGCCGACGAGGAATGGCGCCGCACCGACCCGGAGGCCCTCGCCCGGGCCGCGCAGTTCCGGGAACGAGTCACGCAGTTCGAGGAGCAGGCCGCCAAGGCGACCGCCGCGGGCAAGACGAAGGACGCCGAGAGCGCCCTCGCGCAGGCCCAGCAGTGGCGCGAATGGGCCGAGGCGGCCGAGGGCGCCGTCAGCGGCCCGTAGGCACGATCAGCCGACGTTCCAGTCGCCGCGTCGCTCCGCTTCGGCGGCAGCGGCGCGGCGTTCTTCTTCGGCGGCCAGCTGCAGGGCGGTGCGGCTCCAGACCACCTTCAACCAGTGGAACGTGAGCACGATGACGGTGAGCCAGCCGATGATCAGACCGATCCCCGGTCCGGCCGCCTCGACGCCGGGCGCCGGGGTCTGCCGCGACCAGATGGCGAGCATGCCGAACACGATGGACACGGCGGTTCCGGCGAGGGCCACCCAGGCGAGCGCCCAGCGGCGGGTGACGAGCGCCAGCATCGACACGACGACCCCGAACACCACCTCGAACCACACGAACAGCCGCGACGGCAGCGCGATCGTCTCCGCGCGGGCGTCGTCCCCGTACACCAGCACCTCCCAGCCGTTGGCGATGCCGGAGTGCGGCAACGTCAGCGAACCGAGGAGTACGACCACCGCGACCGCGACGACGAGGGCACGCGCGCCGGGATCGATCTCGCCGGCCACCTTCTTCTCGGCGGCGTCGAAATCCTTCAGGTAACTCTCGATCGGCTCGCTCTCGGAACCCGAACCGTTGTCGCCGGTCCGGTTTCCGTCGTGCCGCTTGTCGTCGAACGGGGTGGTCATGCGTTGCATCCCATCTGGGCGGGTAGTGGTGCGGGCGCACCGATCTGCGGCAGTCCGAGTCCCACGCCGATCGGCGGGGTCTTCGGGGTGACGCCCTTCTCGAAGGAGTCGCCCGCGCGGGTGCGGCGGTGGGTCAGGACCGGGGTGTCGGCGACGAGGTGGTGGGGGGCGGCGGCACTGACGACGACAGTGACGACGTCGCCGGGCCGGACGTTCCCGTCGAGGTTGCCCGCGGGCCGGAAGTGGACGAGGCGGCCGTCGCGGGCGCGCCCGCTCATCCGGGCGGTCTCCGCGTTCTTGCGGCCCTCCCCGGCGGCGACGAGCAGTTCCACCTCGGCGCCGACGAGCTTCTGGTTCTCCTCGAGGGTGATCTGTTCCTGCAACGCGATGAGACGCTCGTACCGTTCCTGGACGACGGCCTTGGGCAGCTGCTCGTCCATCTCCGCTGCCGGGGTGCCCGGACGCTTGGAGTACTGGAAGGTGTAGGCGCTGGTGAAGCGTGCCTGCCGGACCACGTCGAGGGTGTCCTGGAAGTCTTCCTCGGTCTCACCCGGGAAGCCCACGATGATGTCGGTGGTGATGGCCGCGTGCGGCATCGCGGTGCGGACCTTGTCGATGATCCCCAGGAACCGCGACTTCCGGTAGGAGCGGCGCATCGCCTTCAGCACGCGGTCCGATCCGGACTGCAGCGGCATGTGCAGCTGGGGACACACGTTGGGGGTCTCGGCCATCGCCTCGATGACGTCGTCGGTGAATTCGGCCGGGTGCGGAGACGTGAACCGCACCCGCTCGAGCCCGTCGATCTCTCCGCACGCGCGCAGCAGCGCGGCGAACGCGCCGCGGTCGCGGGGCTGGTCGGGATCGGCGAAGGACACGCCGTACGCGTTGACGTTCTGCCCGAGCAGGGTGACCTCGACGACGCCCTCGTTCACCAGTGCCTGCACCTCGGCCAGGATGTCGCCGGGGCGCCGGTCGACCTCCTTGCCGCGCAGCGCGGGCACGATGCAGAACGTGCAGGTGTTGTTGCATCCCACCGAGATGGACACCCAGCCCGCGTATGCCGACTCCCGCTTGGCGGGCAGCGTCGACGGGAACGCCTCCAACGCGTCGAGGATCTCGACCTCGGCCCGCTGGTTGTGGCGGGCCCGGTCCAGCAATGCCGGGAGCGAACCGATGTTGTGGGTGCCGAACACGACGTCCACCCACGGCGCCTTCTTCACGACGACGTCGCGGTCCTTCTGCGCCAGGCACCCGCCGACCGCGATCTGCATGTCGGGGTTCTGTTCCTTCGCAGGCGCGAGGTGGCTCAGGTTGCCGTACAACTTGTTGTCGGCGTTCTCCCGCACCGCGCAGGTGTTGAAGACGACGAGGTCGGGCGCCTGCCCCGCGGCCGCCTTCGTGTAGCCGGCGTCCTCGAGGAGCCCCGACAGCCGCTCGGAGTCGTGCACGTTCATCTGGCAGCCGTACGTGCGCACCTCGTAGCTGCGGGGAGGGGTCTGGTCGATCGTGTCCACGTATGCCAGGGTACGGCCCGCGCCAGATCGCCTCGTCGCGGCCGGTGTGCGCCCGGACACACGCTCGAAGCCGGACAGTAAAGTTTCCGTGACATCCCGAGGATTCTCGGAGCAAATGGCAGGTGCTCCCGCTCCCAACACATAGGGTCATCGACTATGACGCAAGCCGACGACGCGACGCCGACACCCTCCACGGGCGCGGCCCCGTCCATGATCTCGATGAAATCGGTGAACAAACACTTCGGCGCCCTCCACGTCCTCCGGGAGATCGACCTCGAAGTCCCTCGCGGACAGGTCGTGATCGTCCTCGGACCGTCCGGCTCGGGTAAGTCGACGCTGTGCCGCACCATCAACCGCCTCGAGCCCATCGACTCCGGTGAGATCGCGGTGGACGGGAAGGTACTACCGGCCGAGGGCAAGGCCCTGGCGGCGCTGCGCGCCGACGTGGGCATGGTGTTCCAGTCGTTCAACCTGTTCGCCCACAAGACGATCCTCGAGAACGTGATGCTCGCACCGGTCAAGGTGCGGAAGAAGAGCAGCGCCGACGCGAAGGCGAGGGCCTACGAGCTTCTCGAGCGGGTCGGCATCGCCAACCAGGCGGACAAGTACCCGGCGCAGTTGTCGGGCGGTCAGCAGCAGCGAGTCGCAATCGCACGCGCACTCGCCATGAACCCCAAGGTCATGCTGTTCGACGAGCCGACGTCCGCACTCGACCCGGAAATGGTCAACGAGGTTCTGGACGTCATGACCTCACTCGCCAAGGACGGCATGACCATGCTCGTGGTGACCCACGAGATGGGCTTCGCCCGCAAGGTCGGCCACCGTGTTCTCTTCATGGCCGACGGCCAGATCGTCGAGGACGCCGAGCCCACCACGTTCTTCACCGCTCCCAAATCCGAGCGCGCGAAGGACTTTCTCGGCAAGATTCTCAGCCACTGACCCGAAGGAGCGCCGCTGCGGTGCTCTCTCGGTCGACCGTGCTCCACACGCAACACCCGTCATTTCAATTGGAGGAACTCGATGAGGATCAATCGCTCGATTCGCGTGGGAATCGGCGTCATGGCGCTCGCCGTCGTCGCATCTGCCTGTGGCGGAGGTGAAGAGAAGAGCGCATCCCAGAGCGCGTCGGAGGGCAAGCTCACGGTCGGAATCAAGTACGACCAGCCCGGCCTCGGATTGCGCAACCCCGACGGTTCCTTCAGCGGCTTCGACGTCGAGGTGGCCGAATACGTGGCCGGCAAGCTGGGTGTCGCGCCCGAGAACATCGAGTTCAAGGAGTCCCCGTCGGCTCAGCGCGAGACGTTGATCCAGAACGGTGAGGTCGACTACATCGTCGCCACCTACTCGATCACCGACGCCCGCAAGGAGAAGGTCGACTTCGCCGGGCCGTACTTCATCGCCGGACAGTCGCTCCTGGTGAAGTCCGACAACACCGACATCACCGGCCCCGATTCGCTCAACGGCGGAAAGAAGCTGTGCTCCGTCACCGGGTCCACCCCGGCGCAGAAGGTCAAGGACACGTACGCGCAGGACGTGCAGCTGCAGGAATTCGACACGTACTCGGCGTGCGTCGAGGCACTGCGTAACGGTGCGGTGGACGCCGTCACCACCGACGACATCATCCTCGCCGGCTACGCGGCGCAGTACCCCGGCGAGCTGAAGGTGGTCGGCGCGCCGTTCACCGAAGAGCGCTACGGCATCGGCCTGGCCAAGGGCGACGACGAGACCCGCGCCAAGATCAACGACGCCATCGACGCCATGATCGCGGACGGCTCGTGGGAGCGCGCGTTCAACGAGACCGTCGGCGCGTCGGGTTACCCGATCCCCGCCCCGCCGACCGTCGATCGGTACTGAGCTACTCACTCATCCGGGTCGGACGACTCCCCATTCGCGGAATCGTCCGGCCCGGTTCGACACCAACCACCGGTCACCTGGGGAGACGGTAAGTGGACCTACTGAGCAAATACAGCGATCAGCTGATCGACGCATTCTGGACGACGGTGCAACTCACCGCGTTCTCGGCTGTCGGTGCTCTGATACTCGGCACCATCCTCGCGGCGATGCGGGTGTCACCGATCCCGGTCGCGCGTGGCGTCGGCACGGCGTACGTGACGATCTTCCGCAACACTCCCCTGACGCTCATCATCATCTTCTGCTCCTTCGGGCTCTTCCAGACGATGGGCGTCAAGCTCGCCCCCGAGCAGTCGCCGACGTTCTTCGAGGAGAACAACTTCCGGCTCGCCGTGCTCGGCCTCAGCGTCTACACCGCAGCGTTCGTCTGCGAGTCGCTGCGGTCCGGTATCAACACGGTGCACGTCGGACAGGCGGAGGCGGGCCGGTCGCTCGGCCTCACGTTCTCCCAGAATCTGCGGTTGATCGTGCTGCCGCAGGCTTTCCGCGCGGTCACCGCCCCACTCGGTAGTGTGCTGATCGCCTTGACCAAGAACACGACGATCGCCTCGGTGATCGGCGTGGCGGAGGCGTCGCTCCTGATGAAGGAAATGATCGAGAACGAGGCCGCCATCTTCGTCGTCGGTGGCATCTTCGCGCTCGGCTTCGTGATCCTGACCCTGCCGATGGGGCTTCTCTTCGGGTACCTGAGTAAGCGATTCGAGGTTGCACGATGAGCAATGCCGCCACCGTCCTCTACGACGCACCGGGTCCGAAGGCGAAGAACATCTATCGCCTGATCTCGGTCGTGGTCGCTGTCGCGCTACTGGGAATCGGCTACCTCGTCTACGCCGCGCTCGACGACAAAGGTCAGCTGACGGCGGCGAAATGGGATCCGTTCCTCGAATCGACGTCGTGGACGACATATCTGATCCCCGGTATCCGCGGCACCCTCGTGGCAGCCGCCGTATCGATCCTGTTCGCGTTGATCCTCGGCGCGATCCTCGGCATCGGACGCCTGTCGAACCACCGGCCGGTGCGATGGGTCGCCGGCGGGATCGTCGAATTGTTCCGCGCCATCCCGGTACTGATCCTGATGATCTTCTCGTACCAGCTGTTCGCCGAGTACGAGGTCTTCAAATCGAAATACCTTGCGCTCGCCGCGGTCATCGTGGGCCTCACGCTGTACAACGGCTCGGTGATCGCCGAAATCGTCAGGGCAGGCATCAATTCGCTCCCCAAGGGGCAAAGCGAGGCCGCCATGGCGCTGGGTATGCGCAAGGGCCAGGTCATGGGCACCATCCTGCTTCCGCAGGCCGTCACGGCGATGCTCCCGGCGATCATCTCTCAGATGGTGGTGGCCTTGAAGGACTCCGCGCTCGGTTACCTCATCGGCTACGTCGAAGTGGTGCGGTCCGGTCAGCAGCTCGGTGCGTTCTACGGCAACTACCTTCCCGCCCTGATCGTGGTGGCGATCATCATGATCGTCCTCAATTACACGCTCACCGTGGTGGCGACCAAGGTGGAGAAGCGACTCCGGGCCAGCCGCAAGGGCGGAGGCCCCAAGGGGGCCGTTCCCGAGCTTCCGGCGGTGTCGGTTCCGGGTATGGACATCACCGACAAGCGGTTGTGATGTGACATTCGCCCCGAAATAGCACTGCGGTCGGACGGGAACTCTGTTCCGTCCGACCGCAGTGGTGTCGTCTCGTCGGTGTTGTCGACGTCTCGTCAGTGTTGTCGTCGTCTCGTCAGGTCTCGTCGAACAGGCCGTCGGTTTCCGCACCCGCGCGATCGAGTTGTTCCTTGACCACCTCGAACGCCATGCCCTGGGGGAATCCGCGGCGCGCGAGCATCGACACCAGTCGGCGGACCGCCCGGTCCCGATCGTCCGCGGACACCGTCCGCAGTTTCTTCTCGACCAGTTCGGTGGCTCGCGCTCGTTCGTCTTCGCTGTCGATCTGAGCGAGCGCCTCGGTGGCGTCTTCCTGACCGATGCCCTTGCGGCGCAGTTCCAGTGCGAGCGCACGTTTCCCCTTGCCGGAGTACGTGTGCCGCGAATGCACCCATTGCTGGGCGAAGTCGGCGTCGTTGACGAGTCCGACCTCGGTGAGGCGATCCAGCACACGCTCAGCGATCTCGGGCGAGTAGCCCTTCTTCGCCAGACGCTCGGCCAATTCCGCTCGGCTCCGGGCACGGTCCGTCAAGAGACGCAGGCACAAATCCTTGGCCTGCGTCTCCGTCCCACCTTCGCCCGTCGGACGCACGGCGGCGCCCTAGAATTCGACCGGGGCGGCGTCATCCGTAGCAGCAGTGACGTCGGCGCCGATTCCGAGCTTTTCCTTGATCTTCTTCTCGATCTCGTCCCGGATGTCGGTGTTCTCCAACAGGAACTTGCGGGCGTTTTCCTTGCCCTGTCCCAGCTGGTCGCCTTCGTAGGTGTACCAGGAACCCGACTTACGGATGAACCCGTGCTCGACACCCATGTCGATCAGCGAGCCTTCCTTGCTGATTCCCAGGCCGTAGAGAATGTCGAACTCTGCCTGCTTGAACGGCGGCGCAACCTTGTTCTTGACCACCTTGACGCGGGTACGGTTACCCACCGCGTCGGTGCCGTCCTTCAGGGTCTCGATCCGCCTCACGTCGAGGCGCACCGACGAGTAGAACTTCAATGCCTTACCACCGGTGGTGGTTTCGGGGGAACCGAACATGACGCCGATCTTCTCGCGCAGCTGGTTGATGAAGATCGCGGTGGTGCCGGAATTGCTGAGCGCACCGGTCATCTTACGGAGCGCCTGGCTCATCAGACGCGCCTGCAGACCCACGTGGCTGTCGCCCATCTCACCCTCGATCTCGGCGCGCGGGACCAGAGCAGCCACGGAGTCGACCACGAGGATGTCGAGGGCGCCGGAGCGGATCAGCATGTCTGCGATCTCCAGCGCCTGCTCACCGGTGTCGGGCTGCGACACCAGCAGCGCGTCGGTGTCGACGCCGAGCTTCTGGGCGTAGTCGGGGTCGAGCGCGTGCTCGGCGTCGATGAACGCGGCGATGCCGCCGGCCGCCTGGGCGTTGGCGACCGCGTGCAGAGCCACGGTGGTCTTACCCGAGGACTCCGGGCCGTAGATCTCGACGACACGGCCGCGGGGCAGCCCGCCGATGCCGAGGGCGACGTCCAGCGCGATGGAGCCGGTCGGGATGACGGCGATGGGCTGACGGACACCTTCGCCCAGGCGCATCACCGAGCCCTTGCCGAAGTTCTTGTCGATCTGCGCCAGCGCGAGGTCGAGCGCCTTGTCTCGATCGTGTGCCTGTGGTGCCATCGTCGTCCCCATTCCTCGAGTCTCATCAGTGATCTGCGGTCAGGTTAGATCCAGGTACCGACAAGAACCGTGACCACCGAACATCCCCAGCATAGGGGAACGTGTGTTCGATATCTGCGGTCGGTCCGTTCGACACGCCGGATTTCTACCGGCGCTGCGGCGGGACGTCGAACTCGACGCAGAGTTCACGCCACACCTCGCGGGGTTCCCGGCCGTCCTCGATGGCTTCGGCGGCGGTCTTGCCCCCGAGACTGAGCAGCACGTGGTCGACGAGCAGCGCGTCGCCGCGCATCTGCCCGAACTCTTCGCGGACGAGTTGGTGAAATTCGGTCAGTCGCACACGTCCACGCTAGCCGAACCGCGTGCCGGGCCCTCACCGCAGCGCGGCGCGGCACACCTCCACCGCATCGGTGACATCCGCGATGCTCCGCGCGGCCCGCTGCGCGGCGTCCGCGTGGGCACCGTTCGAGAGCACCTGTTCGACTGCCGCGCGGAGGGCTTCCGCGCTCGGGGGACGCACCACGACGGCGCTCCCCTGCCGCGCGGCCCGGTTCGCGAGTTCCCACTGATCGCCGCCGCCGGGAACCACCACCGCCGGAACCCCTGCGAGCAGGGCCTTGGCCAGCATTCCGTGTCCGCCGCCGCAGACGACGGCCGAGGCCTCGCGCAGCATCGCGTCCTGACGGCCGAGACCAGCTCGCGCCCAGGGCGGAACCGTGGCCGGCGATCCGTCGAGTATCGACGCGATCACACGAACACCTGCCCCGTCGAGCCCCGCGAGCGTCGTCTCGAGCATGCCCTCGGCGCCGGTGAATGCAGTCGACGGAGCCACCATGACCAGAGGATCGGCGCCGTCCGGCGGTTCGAGCACCTCGTTCGTCGGTTCCCACAGCAGCGGCCCGACCACGTGCGCCTCGGCGGGCCAGTCCGGTCGTGGCACCTCGAGCGCGGGGAGTGTCGCGATCAGCCGCCGAACGGGCCCCGGGTCCTTCGCAGGCAGTCCGACGCCGACCCGGGCCTCGGAGCGTTGCCGCTCACCCTGCCGGATCGACCGCGCCGTCGCGGTACGCATGAGCGTGTCGCGGAGCCTGCCCCGAATTCCCACACCCGGGGCCAAACCGCTTCCGATGGGCGGCAACCCCTTGGACGCGGCGTAGAGCGGGTGCGGGGACAGCTCGACCCACGGGATCCCCAGCCGCTCCGCGGCCATGCCCCCGCCGGCGGTGAGGATGTCCGAGACGACGAGGTCGGGTCCCATCGCGCGCAGGTCGGGGAGCAACTCGGTGGAGATGTGCGCGGCGCGGGCGTGAATGCGCGCGCCCGCATCGAGGTCGTCGTCCGTCGGGCGGGGCGCGAGACCTTTCAGCAACTCGGCAGGCACACCGGCCGCCCGTGCGGGCTCGACCCACCGTGTACCTGTGAACAGGACCGGATCGTCTCCGGCCTCGATGAAGGCGAGGCACAACGCAAGGGCAGGGAAGGCATGTCCGGGATCAGGCCCGGCGACCACGGCGACTCGCACGAACCACAGAGTGTCACACGGTCGGCGTCACCGTTTCTCGAACACGGCTTCGGCGGCGGCGAGGGACCGCGCACGGTCGGCGGGGACGAGTCCGATCCGGGTGCGCCGGTCGAGTAGGTCGTCGACGTCGAGTGCCCCCTCGTGAGTCACCGCGAACTCGAGCTCGGCGCGGCTCACGTCCACACCCTCGGCGATCGGCGCCAGCAGTTCGGGGTCGGCGGCGGCGATCAGCGCCGCCTCCGTTCCGTAGCGGGCGAGCAGCGCCGGCGGGGCCGAGACCTTCCGCAGCGCTTCGGGTGTCGCGGCACCGACGAGCGGCAGGGCCCGCGTCCGGCACGGGCCCGCGTCGAGTCCTGCCACCTCGACCGCGGCGTCGACGGCGTCCTCCGCCATCTTGCGATAGGTGGTGAGCTTGCCGCCGACCACGCTGACGAGACCCGTGTCCGAACGCAGGATGGCGTGATTGCGCGAGAGGTCCGCGGTGGATCCGTCCCCGGTGTCGAGCAGAGGTCGCAGCCCGGCGAAGGTCCCGACAACGTCCGAGCGCTGCAACGGAACCTCGAGCGCGGTGTTGACCGTGTCGAGAAGGAAGTCGATCTCCTGCTCCGACGCCACCGGGACGTCCGGAACGGGTCCCGGCGCCGCCTCGTCGGTCAAGCCGAGGTACACGCGGCCGAGCTGTGCGGGCAGCGCGAAGACGAAGCGATTGGTCTCACCGGGGATCGGAACCGTGAGCGCCGCGGTCGGGTTCCCGAGCCGCTCGGCCGGGAGCACCAGATGTGTGCCGCGACTGGGCCGCAGCGTGATCCCGGGATCGATCTCACCCGACCACACGCCCGCCGCGTTGACCACGGCGCGCGCCGTGATCGGCAGTTCCGAGCCGGTCAGCTCGTCGCGCAGGGTCGCGGACGTCCCGGTCACGTCGTACGCGCCCGTCCGGGTGAGCACCTTCGCACCGTGGAGCGCGGCGGTGCGCGCGAGGGACACCACGAGTCTGGCGTCGTCGATGAGCTGGCCGTCGAATGCCATCAGGCCGCCGCGCAGGCCTTCCCGCCGCACCGCGGGGGCGAGTTCGACTACCCGGTCGGCCCGGACCGACCGGGATCGAGGCAGGACCGACGACGGCGTGCGAGCACTTGCACGCAGCAGATCACCTGCCAGGAAGCCCGTGCGGACGAGGGACTTGCCGAACAGCGTCGTCGAATCGAGAACGGGCACGAGCTGCGGGAGCGCCCGGACGAGGTGGGGGGCGGTGCGGGTCATGAGGATTCCGCGTTCGACCGCGCTCTCGCGGGCGATGCCGACGTTGCCCGATGCCAGATACCGCAGCCCGCCGTGGGCGAGTTTCGAACTCCACCGGCTGGTCCCGAACGCGAGATCCCGCTTCTCCACGAGCACGACGTCGAGGCCGCGTGACGCCGCGTCGAGCGCGACGCCGACACCGGTCACTCCGCCGCCTATCACCAGCACGTCGACGACTGCACCGTCCGACAGCCGGTCGAGTTCGCGCGCCCTTCGCGCGGCGTTCAGAGCCGACGAGCGGCTCACGGGCGGCGTGTTCGGGTGGTTCACCGGTCTCCTCGTTCTGTCGGGTGGTTGCCGGCGGCGTCCGGTGCCAGGTAGGCGCCGACAGCGTGCCGGAGTTGCTCCGTCAGGGCGTCGCCGGGAAGTTCCTCGACCACCATCACGGCCGACTGGACCGCGGACTGCGCGATGAGCAGGACCATCGTGGCGATCTGACGGCTGTCCCCGGCGCGGATCGAGCCTTGGTCCTGACCCGTCGACACCGCGAACGCAACCTGGTCGATGATCGCCCGCTGGCTCGTGCCCAGCCGCTCGAGGATGTAGGTGGTGAACAGTTCCTGATCCGAACGCAGGATCTTCACGAACAGCGGATGGTCGCGCACCTCGGTGGACACGTGGACCACGGCGTCGACCAGCTGGCGGTGGACCGATTCCTCGGCGGAGAATTCGGGCATCACGGCAGCGATCTCGCGGGTCATGAGATCGGCGACGACGGCCCTGGTGTCGGACCAGCGCCGGTAGACGGTCGGCCTGCTGACGCCTGCGCGCCGGGCGACCTCCGCCAGTGTGGTGCGGCGCAGTCCGAAATCGAGGATGCACGAGCGTGCGGCGTCGAGAATGGAGTCCTCGACGCTCGCTGAGGTGTCGTCACGCGACGGAGAATTACGGATAGACATTGTGTGTAACACCGTAACGCATGAATCCCCTGCCGGCACCGAACCGGTACTCGAAGCACATCGCCAGGCGCACGATGCCCGCCCCACTCCCCCGACCTCGGGGATGTGAGCAGCGCAGACGCGATCAGAGGGCGAGTCGACAGCAAGATTCCGCGCGTCGGAGAAAAGCAGAGGGCAACCACTCAATTATTCGGATAATTTTGGTATTCCGTCCGGGTCGGATTCTTTTCCATCAGACCGGAGCGTCGCCACGTTCGTTCTCGGTCGCGACCTCAGCCGAAGAAGTAGAGCTCGAATCCCACCGCGCGTTCGGCGTCGAATCCCGGTTGCGGCCCGGTCACCATCTCGACCTGGGCCCTCGCCTGCTGCCCCACCGGGACGTCGCTGAGCGCTTCGAGATAGCGGGTGTGCTCGGCCAGCGAGAGCACCGCCCGATCCACGGTGTGGGTGACATCCACCGCGTGGGTGGGGGTCATCGTGTTGACGGCGACCCAGCGGACACCGCGCCACGGCGGTAGCCCCGACTCCCCCAGCTCGGGAAAGATCCATTCGTTCGCGGCGTCCGCGGTGGCGTCGAGAACGGAACGGCCGAGTGCGCGGTGGTCCGCGCTGTTCAGCTGGCCGGGCCCCCACGTGTCCGCGAAGTTCGCCGTCACCACGAGATCCGGGCGATGACGACGGATCGCCGTCGCAAGGTCGCGGCGGAGCGCGAGACTCTCCACGAGAGTGCCGTCGGGGTACCCGAGGAACTCGACGTCGGTCACTCCCACCATGGCTGCGGAACGCCGCTCCTCCGCCTCCCGGAGCGGGCCCGACTCCGCGGGGTGCAGGCCCGCGATCCCCGCTTCCCCGCTGGTGGCGAGCACGTAGCGGATGTCCTTGCCCTGCTCGGTCCAGCGCGCCACGGCCGCCGCTGCGCCGTATTCGATGTCGTCGGGGTGCGCGACGACGACGAGCCCACGATGCCAGTCCTCGGGTACCGGTTCCATGGGTAGAGCATGCCTGTCAGCTCCGCGTGATGTCCGATTTCTCGCCGGATCCGGACATCGCCTTGATCAACAGGTACACGCCGAACACCACGGCGCTGACCACGAGAATCCAGAACAGACCCTTGACGAGGGCACCGACGACCGCCAATGCGATCCAGATCGCCGCGACCGCCAGAACAATCTTCCAGAACATGATTTCCTCCACTCACGTCTCCCCGATCGATTTCTGCGCCCGACATCTGGTCGACCCCACTTATCGGGTTCGCACACCAGCGTGGCACGGCGGAGCGGGTAAATCACCAGGTCAGCGTAAAGATCAGGGAAAGATCAGGGTTCTCCCCCACACGATGTACCGAAAGTCACCGGACCGGTCGATCGACGACATCAGCGGTAGCGGCGAACGATGTCGTCGATCTCACCGAGAGCCGCCGCGAGGCCGGCGAGCTTTTCCGTCGCAGACACCAGTTCTGCACGTTCGTACGCCAGTTCGCCGACGGCACTCGTGGTTCCGGGAACGGCGACCTCGGCGGCAGCGGCCACCAGTTCTTCGAACTGGTCGACGCCGTCGTCTAGTTGCGCGGCTGCGGAGGTGATCGCCCGGTGGAGCGGTGCGGCCGCGGCACGGCTGCCCTGGGCGGCGTCCTCCATGGACGTGATGTCGAGGGCGACCGCCTGCAGGGCGGCTGCCGCGGAGCGGGCCGTGGCGTGGGTGTCCTCGATGTCCTCACCGCTGATCGTCCCGGACCGGGACAGCACACCGAGGATGCCGTGCAGTGCGCGCTCGCTGTGCACGAGTCGTTCCATCGGCTCGCGGGCGGCCGAGGACGGCGCCGGAAGGACCCGGCGGGCAGGCAGGCCCGGTGGCAACGTCACGGCGTCGAGCTTGCGGTATCGGCTGACGGCCAGCACGGCGGGGACCGCGAACACGACGGCGCCGCCGCCGGCCATCAGCATCGACCACTCCGGCGCGGCCATCAGAGCGAGACCGGCGGCACCGGTGGCAGAGGACCCGGACACGATGCCGTAACGCTTCGCGCGACGCCTGGCCCGCCGCTTTTTCCGCAGCAGACGTTCCCGGGGGTCGCGCCACTTCTGTGCTGCGTCCGCGACGGACTCACCGGCGTCACGCAGCGCGCCCTGGATCCCGGCGAGTCCGGACACGACAGTGGCCGACCGGACTGCGCGTCCAGGTCGGCCACGTCGGGTGGAACTCATGCGAATACTGTTCGGCTACTACGCAGTGCCGGCCTGGCCCGCTGCCGGCGGCTGCTTGTCGAGGTTCGGGTTTGCTGCCGGGGTCGCGGGCGCGTTGGCGGCACCGCCGGACGGCAGGGCGTCGCCCTTCATCGAGGCCCGGATCTGCTCGAGCCTGCTGTGTCCGGCCATCTGGATGCTCGCCTGCTGCACCTCCATCATGCGGCCCGACACCGAGTTCTGTGCCAGCTCGGCGGAACCGAGGGCGTCGGCGTAGCGGCGCTCGATCTTGTCGCGCACGGCATCGAGACTGGGCGTGTTGCCGGGAGCCGAGAGGGTGCTGTCCATGGAGCGCAGCGACTCGCTGACCCGTTCCTGCATCTTGGCCTGCTCGAGCTGGCTGAGCAGCTTGGTGCGCTCCGCGACCTTGGACTGCAGAGCCATCGCGTTCTGCTCCACGGCCTTCTTCGCCTGTGCGGCCGCCTGCAGCGACTGGTCGTGCAGCGCCTTGAGGTCTTCGACGCCCTGCTCGGCGGTGACGAGCTGCGCGGCGAACGCCTCGGCGGCGTTGGTGTACTGGATAGCCTTCTCGGTGTCGCCCGCGGCCTGGGCCTGGTCGGCCAGGTTGACGGCCTGACGGGCGTTGGCGTTGAGCTTCTCCACCTCGTCGAGCTGCCGGCTGAGCTTCATCTCGAGCTGGCGCTGGTTGCCGATGACCGACGCGGCCTGCTGCGACAGAGCCTGGTGCTGGCGCTGCGCATCCTCGATCGCCTGCTGAATCTGAACCTTGGGGTCAGCCTTCTCATCGATCTTGGAATTGAAGAGCGCCATCAGGTACTTCCATCCCTTGACGAAAGGATTAGCCATGGGTTTGATCCTGCCTCCATCTGTTGCGCCGCGCGATGCGCGACCCGATACGCGACCGTCACGCACCGGAACAAGGGCTGCGCCCCGACTGCCTGTCTGCCCCGCCGACAACGAGACCGGCGGTTAACTGAAATCTATCGGTTCGGCACGGGTGTTGCTACGCGGCAGCCAGCGCCTGCGCGGGTGCAGGGATGACCACCCGGGTGTCGCGAGCGATGGTCGTCGAACCCGGTCGTGCGCTCGCGGCGGGAGCCTCGGCGGGCGCGGATTCGACGGCGTGCCGGTCGGTGTCCGCACGCTTGGCCGAAGAACCGTCGGACAGCGATTCGCTGACGTCGACGAGCACATCGGAGAGTGGGACCTCCAGCGCGTCGCAGATCGCCGCCAGGAGCTCACTCGAGGCTTCCTTGCGCCCTCGTTCGACCTCGGACAAGTATCCGAGGCTCACACGAGCACTGTTGGAGACCTCACGCAGGGTCCGGCTCTGCGAAACGCGCGTACGCCGAAGACTGTCACCGATTGCCTCACGCAATAGCAGCGCCATCTCGCTCCTCCTTCATCCGTCACCTGTCTCGCCTATCTCAACGCGCGAACAGGACCGATTGGTTCCCGACCTTAGCCTGCGGATGTTTCCTGCACACGATCGAGGAGTCCCGACACGGCGGCGGAAACCGCAGATTTACGGATCTGCCACCGGTCCCCGGTCAATCCGAGCTCGCGGACGGCCGTTCCGGATGCCCCGGAAATGCTCAGGAACACGGTGCCGACCGGGTGTCCGTCCTGCATGTCGGGGCCGGCGACACCGGTCAGTCCGACGCCCCAGTCGGCGCCGCAGCGGGCGCGGGCCCCGTCCGCGAGTGCGCGTGCCGTGGATGCCGCCACGGGCCCGTCCGCGGCCAGTCGGGTGGGATCGACCCCGGCGAGGGTGGCCTTCAGGTCGGTGGCGTAGACGACGAGCCCGCCGCGGAGCACGTTGCTGGCGCCGGGCACTCCGGCGATGGTCGCGGTGAGCAGTCCCGCGGTGAGCGATTCCGCGGTGGCCACCGTCTCGCCGCGGTCGGTGAGCACGGCAACCAGGTCACCGGCCCGCGTGCCGTCCACCAGTGGGTCAGTCATGCCCCGGTGCCCGCGTTCGCCTCGACCTTGTGCACGCCGGCTCGCAGGCGGACCGCCTGCACGACGTAGTCCAGCCCGGTCACCACCGTCAGCAGCACGGCGGCGCCCATCAGAATCCAGCCGGCGACCTCGAACCCGTCGGGCAGCGGCAGCAGGTAGTAGCCGATCGCGATCGTCTGCACGAGAGTCTTGAGCTTGCCGCCCCGGCCCGCGGGAATGACGGCGTGTCGCAGGACCGCAAATCGGAGCAGCGTGATGCCCAGCTCCCGGACCGCGATCACCACCGTCACCCACCAGGGCAGGTCTCCGAGGATCGACAGCCCCACGAGGGCCGCTCCGATCAGCGCCTTGTCCGCGATGGGATCGGCGAGTTTGCCGAAATCGGTGACGAGGCCGTACTTGCGGGCGAGTTGCCCGTCGATCCGGTCGGTGATGGCCGCGACGGCGAACACGCCGGTGGCGATCAGGCGCCACGTCGTCGAGTGTCCGTCGCCGACGAACAGCACGACCAGGAAGACCGGAACCAGCAGGATCCGGAGAATCGTCAGGATGTTCGCGATGTTCAGAAGAGGTACGGCCGTCTCACTCGCAGGCTCCACCGACGGGTCCGGGGCCGCCGGTTGGCCGGCGGCCGTCCAATCCTCGCGCTGCGTGCTCATCGGAGCACCGCAGCGGAGAACTGCACCCCGGGACGCAGCGGGGAGTGGGGAGGAATCGTAGGTCGTACCGGCACGTGCCTAAGAATATCGGTACGGCCGTTGGCTAATGTTCACGACATGACTTCTCGGACGCCGGACACCGCCGACAATCAGCTGATCGTGCGGCGAGCACGAACCTCCGACGTTCCCGAGATCAAGCGCCTGATCGACATCTACTCCGGCAAGATCCTGCTCGAGAAGAACCTCGTGACCCTGTACGAATCCGTCCAGGAGTTCTGGGTGGCCGAACGCGACGGCAACGTGATCGGTTGTGGCGCAATGCACGTGCTCTGGGCCGACCTCGGCGAGGTACGCACGATCGCGGTCGATCCGTCGGCCAAGGGCCAGGGTGCGGGACACCACGTGGTGGCCAAGTTGATCGAGGTCGCGCGGGAACTCGAACTCGAGCGTCTCTTCGTTCTCACGTTCGAGGTCGACTTCTTCGGCAAGCACGGATTCGTCGAAATCGACGGCACACCCGTGACCGCCGAGGTCTACGCCGAGATGTGCCGCTCGTACGACACCGGTGTCGCCGAATTCCTCGATCTGAGCTACGTCAAGCCGAACACCCTCGGCAATACCCGAATGCTTCTCACCCTCTGAAATCCCAGTGCGTGAGACAGAAGTGCCCTGATCCCATTTTTGTTCGACGAACCCGTCCCGAGAGAGCGAGAACATGTCCCTGTTCGTAGTGGAGTACACGTATTCGGCCGACACCGTCGCAGGACGCGACGAGCATCGCCCCGCCCACCGCGAGTGGCTCGGTGAGCTCGCCGAGCGGAAGACCGTCGTGTCGTCCGGCCCGTTCGCCGACGGCAGCGGCGCATTCATCATCGTCGACGCCGCCGACGCGGAGACCGTGGAACTGCTCTTCACCCACGACCCGTTCGCCCGCAACGGACTCGTGGCGGCCTCGCGGATCGTGGAATGGGTTCCGGTACTCGGCGAATTCAGTTCCTGACTCGCCGAGCACCGGACACCCTCGAGCACGACGTCCGGCGGACCTACTTCACCGGCGTCGTGTTCCGCGTCTTGAGAAGGCTGGCGACGGTGGTCACTGCCAGCACACCGATGATGACGGCGAGCGAGAACATCGTGGACACCTCCGGTACGGCCACGTGCTCGCCGCCGTTGATGAAGCCCAGCGTGTTCTCGTGCAGGGCGTGCAGCACGAGCTTGACACCGATGAACGCGAGAATGATCGACAGGCCGTACGACAGGTACACCAGGCGGTCCAGCAGGCCGCCGATGAGGAAGTACAACTGACGCAGACCCATCAACGCGAACGCGTTGGCCGTGAAGACCAGGTATGGCTCCTGGGTGAGTCCGTAGATCGCGGGAATCGAGTCGAGTGCGAACAGCACGTCGGTGAAGCCGATGGCGACCAGCGCGAGCAGTAGCGGCGTCACGACGCGCTTGCCGTTGATCCGCGTGACGAGCTTGTCGCCGTCGTAGGTGTCCGTGGTGGGGAGGATCTTCTTCGCGACGGCGACGATCTTGCTGTCGCGCTCCTCCTCCACCTCCTTCTCGTGCCCGTGATCACGTACCAGCGTGTACGCGGTGTAGATGAGGAACGCACCGAACAGGTAGAACACCCAGCTGTAGGCGTTGATCGCCGCGGCACCGACCCCGATGAAGATGCCGCGCATCACCAGTGCCATCACGATGCCGATCAGCAGTACCTTCTGCTGGTACTCCCGCGGCACCGCGAATGTTCCCATGATGATGACGAACACGAAGAGGTTGTCGACCGACAACGCCTTCTCGGTGACGTAACCGGCGAAATACTCGCCGCCGTACTGACTTCCCCACAACCACATCACGACCAGGCCGAACAGGATCGCGACACCGATGTAGACCGACGACCAGAACGCCGACTCGCGGAAGGTGGGGGCGTGCGGGGTGCGCACGTGCGCGAAGAAGTCGAAGACGAACAGTCCGAGAATCACCACACAGGTGATGACCCAGACCAGCGGTGACACATGCATGAACACAGACCTCCGGTAGACCTAGCGGGTACCGGAGGTCTCTCCCGCCGCCGGAACCTTGTGTCCGCGCGACTGACAGCACCGGATCGGCAATGGTGCCGATCGTGTTGACGATGCTGTCACAGAGGTGGGGATACTCCCCTCCAATTCGGTGACCATTCAACCACACTGCGCGAGAATCGCCCATTTCGGACACGCGCACCGCGCCCTACTCTTGATCGGACGGCGCCTCGTTCGGGTCGCCGCCGCGGATCGACCACAACAGACCGTCGAGTTCCTCGGGCTTGATGAGCACGTCACGGGCTTTCGAGCCCTCGCTGGGGCCCACCACTCCCCTGGTCTCCATCAGGTCCATCAGGCGGCCGGCCTTGGCGAAACCGACACGCAGTTTGCGCTGCAGCATCGACGTGGACCCGAACTGGCTGGAGACGACGAGTTCCACCGCCTGCAGCAGCACGTCCATGTCGTCGCCGATGTCGGGATCGACGTCCTTCTTCTCCCCGACCTTGGCGGCGGTGACGCCGTCGGTGTACTCCGGCTCCGCCTGGTTCTTGCTGAAATCGACGACCGCGGAGATCTCCTCGTCGGTGATGAACGCACCCTGCAGGCGTGTCGGCTTGCCTGCGCCCATCGGCAGGAACAGCCCGTCACCCATACCGATCAGCTTCTCGGCGCCGGGCTGGTCCAGGATGACCCGGGAGTCGGTCAGCGACGACGTCGCGAAGGCGAGTCGTGACGGCACGTTGGTCTTGATCAGACCGGTCACGACATCCACCGACGGCCTCTGTGTGGCCAGCACGAGGTGGATACCGGCGGCGCGCGCCTTCTGGGTGATCCGCACGATCGCGTCCTCGACGTCGCGCGGCGCGGTCATCATGAGGTCCGCGAGTTCGTCGACGATGGCGAGGATGTACGGGTACGGCCGGTAGACCCGTTCGCTGCCGAGCGGCGCGGTGATCTCACCCGACTTCACCTTGGAGTTGAAGTCGTCGATGTGACGGACCCGGTTGGCCTGCATGTCCTGGTAGCGCTGTTCCATCTCCTCCACCAGCCAGGCCAGCGCGGCTGCGGCCTTCTTCGGCTGGGTGATGATGGGCGTGATGAGGTGCGGTATGCCCTCGTAGGGCGTCAACTCCACCATCTTGGGGTCGATGAGGATCATCCGCACTTCGTCGGGTGTCGCACGGGACAGCAGCGACACCAGCATCGAGTTCACGAAGCTCGACTTACCGGAACCGGTGGAACCGGCCACGAGCAGGTGCGGCATCTTCGCGAGGTTGGCGCTGACGAAGTTGCCCTCGATGTCCTTGCCGAGACCGATCACCAGCGGGTGGTGGTCATTGCGGGTGCTCGGGGCGGTGAGCACGTCGGCGAGGCGCACCATCTCGCGGTCGGAGTTGGGGACCTCGATGCCGACCGCGGACTTGCCGGGGATGGGCGCGAGCAGGCGGACGTTGTCGGTGGCGACGGCGTACGCGATGTTGCGGGCGAGCGCGGTGATCTTCTCGACCTTCACGCCCGGTCCGAGTTCCACCTCGTAGCGGGTGACGGTCGGGCCGCGGGTGAATCCGGTGACGGCTGCGTCGATCTTGAACTGCTCGAGGACCTCGGTGATGGCCTCGATCATCGCGTCGTTGGCGGAACTGCGCTTCTTCGGCGGATCGCCCTCGATGAGCAGCGACGTCGGGGGCAGCGTGTAGTCGCCCTCGACGACCCGGTCGGTCACGAACTTGTCGACGTCGGGCAGCGGTTCCGGTTCGGGTTCCGGCTTGGGGGCGACGACCGGCTTGGCCTTGGCGCGCGCCGGTTTCGGCGCCGGCGCAGGCGCCGGGACGGGTTCCGTGGCGGGCTCGGTCTCCCACAGACCGAGCACCTCTGTCTTCGCGGTATCGCTGACGTCGTACTCGTCGGTGGGATAGTTGTCGGCCGGAACACCCCGGCCCCCGGTCGTGTAGTCGTCGACCGGGTAGCCGTCGGCGTCGAAGAGGGTGGGGTCGTATTCGCCGTCCTCGTAGTACTCGCTGTCGTAGTCGGCGTAGTGGTCGCGGCCGAACGACGTCCCGAAGTACGACTGCAGCTTGCCGGGCACCTCGCGGACCGTGGTTCCGGTCAGCAACAGGACACCGAACAGTGCCGCCATCAGCAGCAGCGGCGCGGCGAGCCACACGGTCAGGCCGTCCGTCAGTGGACCTCCCGCCGCGTACCCGACGAACCCGGCGCCGCGGGTCCTGCCCTCGGCGTCGGTGGGCGAACCGGTCGCGATGTGCCAGAGACCCAGGGCGGGCAGACCGACCAGCAGCGATCCCAGGACCAGCCTCGGCTGGATCTCGGGTTTCGGCTCGGTCCTTATCAGGATCACCGCGACGGCGACGCCGATCAGGGGCAGGACGCCGGACGCGCCACCGAACAACACACGGACTCCGGTCTCGATCCACTCGCCTACCGGACCGCCCGCGGAGAACCAGATTCCGCCGGCGACCACGACGCTGATCGCGATCAGCCCGAGCGCGATGCCGTCGCGCCGGTGGCCCTGTTCGATCTCGGCTGCCTTGCCGACGGTGCGGGTGGTGGCCCCGACGCCCTTGGCCATGAGCGACCAGCCGGCACCGATTCCCCGACCCACCGACTTCAGGGGGCCGGATGTAGACGATTTCTTTGAGGTGGACTTACGCGGAGTGCTGACCGTCCGGGTCGTACGGGACTTCGGCTTGGACGTGGTCGAGCCGCCTCGCACGCCCGTCCTCGCCGTGGAGGTCGTCGTGCTCGAACCGCGGGCGCTCGCCTTACCTGCCATGGTTCTCAGATTAGTCGCTATGGCACCTTCCGGACCATCCGCAACACCCGTAACACGGCGAGACCTGCGGTGAATGCCCTCAGAACCCCCGGTCGAGGGAGGTCACGGCGTCGATGTCGGCAGCCTCACCGTCGGTCTCGATGCGCACCTGGTCTCGGCCGAACGCGTGCAGGGCGAGTTCCGACGGTTCGCCGCGCAGGATCACCCGGCCGGCACCGGCCTTGCGGACGGTGGCCTGCTCCCCGGACGGCCGCTCGAGCACGACCGTCACCGGGGCGTGCCGGTAGCCGAGCTTTCCGACCTTGCGTGCGAGACCCCACAGCGCGTCCTGGCGCTCGTCGGGCAGGACCCGCGGCTCCCAGCCGTCGTGGGCGCGGCGCACATCCTCGTGGTGGACGAACATCTCCCCCAGGTTCACCTGTGCGTCCACCCAGTACATGGGCGACCACATCGGCGGACCCGACCGGACCTCGTCCAGCAGTCGGCTCCACGGACGCGTCGCCGTGTCGTTCTGGACGCGCTCCGTGTAGCCGGCGAGCCGACCCACGACGATGCCGGGGGCAGCGTCGAGGCGTCGTTCGCGCACGATCAGGTGGGCGGCCAGGTCCCGGTTGGTCCACGTCCCGCAGAGGGTCGGGGCGTCGGGACCGAATTCGGCCATCGAGTCGACGAGGGCGAGGCGTTCATCTCGGGCGAAGGTCACCCGTCCGAATCTACCTGCCGGAGAACTACTTGCCCTCGGCCGACGGTACCGCGATGACGGTCGGGACGATCATCGGCCGGCGACGGTACTTGTCCGCCACCCATTTGCCGACGACGCGCCGGATCGCCTGGGCGATGCGGTGGGCGTCGTTGATGCCCTCGGTGGCCAGGCGCAGGAGTTCCGCCTCGACCAGCTGCGCCGCGTCCTTGAGGGCCGTGGGGTCGTCGGAGAATCCGCGTCCGGACACCTCGGGGGTGCTGACCGCGCGTCCTGTGTGGTCGTCGATGACGACGTTGATGGCGATGAACCCGCCTTCGCCGAGGACCAGCCGGTCCGACAGCGTGGAGTCGCCGACGTCGCCGACGGACAGTCCGTCGACGTAGACGTGTCCGACGGGAACTTGCCCGACGATCTCGGCGAGACCGTCGACCATGTCGACCACCACCCCGTCCTCGGCGAGCACGATCCGGTCCTCCGGCACGCCGGTGGCCTTCGCGAGGGCGGCGTTGGCGCGCAGGTGACGCCATTCGCCGTGGACCGGCATGGCGTTGGTGGGCCGGACCGCGTTGTACAGGTACAGGAGCTCGCCCGCCGATGCGTGACCGGAGACGTGCACCTTCGCGCTCTGCTGGGTGACGACGGTGGCGCCGCGCTTGGCGAGTCCGTTGACGACGGCGAACACGGAGTTCTCGTTGCCGGGGATCAGCGAGGACGCCAGCACGACGAGGTCGTTGGCCCGGATGTTGATCTGCCGGTGCTCACCGCGGGCCATCCGCGACAACGCCGACAGCGGTTCGCCCTGCGAGCCGGTGGAGATCAGGACGAGCCGGTCGTCGGGCAGGTTGGCCGCGGTGTCGATGTCGACCACCAGGCCGTCCGGCACGCTCAGATATCCGAGATCCTGCGCGATCTGCATGTTGCGGACCATCGACCGGCCCACGAACGCGACCCGCCGGTTGTACCGGTGGGCGACGTCGACCACCTGCTGGATGCGGTGCACGTGGCTGGCGAAGGACGCCACGATCACGCGCTGCTTCGCCTTGCCGATCACGTTGTCGAGCACTCCCCCGATCTCACGTTCGGGGGTGACGAAGCCTGGCACTTCGGCGTTGGTGGAGTCGACGAGGAACAGGTCGACACCCTCGTCGCCGAGACGGGAGAAGCCGGCGAGGTCGGTGAGCCTGCCGTCGAGCGGCAGCTGGTCGAGCTTGATGTCACCGGTGTGCAGCACGACTCCGGCGTCGGTCCGGATCGCGACGGCGATGGCGTCGGGGATCGAGTGGTTGACGGCGAAGTATTCGCACTCGAACGGACCGTGATCGGTGCGCTGCCCCTCGACGACCTCGACGAGGTTGGGGCGCTGGCGGTGCTCACGGCACTTGGCCGCGACGAGTGCGAGCGTGAACCGCGAACCCACCACGGGCAGATCCGGCCGCAGGCGCAGCAGGAACGGGATGGCGCCGATGTGGTCCTCGTGGCCGTGCGTGAGGACCACGGCCTCGACGTCGTCCATCCGGTCCTCGATGTGCCGGAAGTCCGGGAGGATCAGGTCGACACCCGGCTGCTGGTCTTCCGGGAACAGCACACCGCAGTCGACGATGAGCAGCTTGCCCTGGTGCTCGAAGACGGTCATGTTGCGACCGATCTCGCCGATACCGCCGAGCGCCACCACCCGCAGACCCTTGAACGGAGCCTTCGGCGGGGCGCCGAGCCGGGCCGTCGGATCGACCGAAGCCGGCCGGGCGTCCTGACGCTTGTTGCCGCCGCCGCGCCTGCCGGACCGGGACGACGACTTGTTGGCGGCGCCGCCCTTCGTGGAGGAGGTCTTCACGGGCGCGGACTTCGCCTGCGCTGACTTCGGAGCCGACGGCTGGTCTGCGACGACGGGCGCCGACTTCGGCGGCTCGGCGACGACCGGCGCCGACTTCGGCGGCTCGGCGACGACCGGCGCCGACTTCGGCGGCTCGGCGGCCACGGGCGCCGCCTTGGTCGGCTCGCTCGCGGTGGGAGAAGGGGGACCGGCCTGACGGCTGGCGCTGCGACGACGAGGCGGTCGGGTCACGCGAGCACCCCCGCAGCGTGCAGATCGGCGGCCAGGAGGTCGAGTTGATCGTGGGTGGGCGCCACCTGCGGCAACCGGGGTTCGCCGACGTCCAGGCCGATCAGGCGCAGACCCGCCTTCGACGCGCTGACGCCGCCGAGACGCGCCACCGAGCGGATGACCGGGATCAGGCTGAGGTTGATCGCGCGGGCGCGGGCGATGTCACCGGCCGCGAATGCCGTGTGCAGTTCGCGCAACCGGCCGGGCACGAGGTGCCCGATGACGCTGACGAATCCCGTCGCGCCCACCGACAGCCACGGCAGATTGAGCGGATCGTCACCCGAGTAGAACTGGAGGTCTGTGGTGCCGATCAGCTCGGCGCCCGCGTTGAGGTCGCCCTTGGCGTCCTTGACCGCGACGATGCGCGGGTTCTCGGCGAGGCGCCGGATGGTCTCCGTCTCGATGGGGACCACGGAGCGGGGTGGAATGTCGTAGAGCATGACCGGAAGGTCGGTGGCGTTGGCGACGGCGGTGAAATGCGCGAACAGTCCGGCCTGCGGCGGACGCGAGTAGTAGGGGGTGACGACGAGGAGGCCCTGCGCGCCCGCGCGGGCGGCGTCACGGGCGAGTTCGACGCTGTGCGCGGTGTCGTTGCTGCCTGCGCCGGCGATGATCTTCGCGCGGTTGCCCACCGCGTCGATCACTGCCCGGAGCAGCTCGAGCTTCTCGTTCTCGGTGGTCGTCGGCGACTCACCGGTCGTACCGGCGAGGACGAGGGAGTCGCATCCGTTGTCGACGAGGTACGCCGCGAGGCGGACACCGGCGTCGACGTCCAGCTTTCCGTCCGAGGTGAACGGCGTCACCATCGCTGTGGACACGGTGCCGAACGGACGCTCGACGGGAGAAGCGGAATCACCGTAGGTCATGGTCAGAAGGCTACCCGGTGACCCAGGTACTTTTGCACACCAGTCACGCGTCGGCGGAAAACGTGCTCCGCGCCACCTCCGTGCCGTCGCCCCAGTCCAGTACCTCGAAGTCGCCGAAGACATTCGGCGCGGCCGCCTGCAGCTGCCTCAGGCACTCGACCGCGACGCGGCGAATCTCCACGTCGGCGTGCTCGGTGGCCCGCATCGAGACGAAGTGCCGCCACGCCCGGTAATTGCCGGTGACCACCACGCGGGTCTCCGTAGCGTTGGGCAGGACGGCCCTCGCGGCCTGCCTCGCCTGCTTGTTGCGCAGCGGCACGCTGGAGGTGTCCGCCAGTTTCGCTTCGAGGGCCTCGAGGAGTTCGCCGTACGCCGCCCGACTCGCGTCGGTGGCCTTCGCGAAGAGTTCCTCGAGTTCGGGGTCGCCGGCGATCGCGGGCGGAACGACGACATTGCCGTCGTTCTCGCGTACGAAGCGCTGCGACAGCTGCGAGTAGGAGAAGTGGCGGTGCCGGATCAACTCGTGGGTGCAGGACCGGGAGATGCCGGTGATGTAGAAGCTGACGGTGCCGTGTTCGAGGACCGACTCGTGCCCGACCTCGAGCAGATGGCGCAGATATCCGGCGTTGGTTGCGGTGCGGGGGTTGGGCTTGGACCAGCTCTGGTAGCACGCCCGGCCCGCGAACTCCGCCAGCGCTTCGCCGCCGTCGGCGTCGGTCTCCCACGGAATGTCCGCCGGCGGAAAGAACTCCGTCTTCGCGACGAGTTGCACCCTGAGCGGCACGGTCTGCGGCACTGCGCTGTTCCTCCTACCGAACTCCCTGGTCGGGAGTCCCTCCTGAATGCATCGACCCTAGTCGCAGCGGTGATCGGGGTCTCGGCGTGCCCCGTTCCGGCAGCGGCCTGGTTGCCGTGTGTTCACCCGCGCGTGTCAGTCTCGTCTCGCCCACACTTTCGGTGACACCGCAGATTCGTGGGGAGACTTCCTGTGCAGTACCGGACAGGCCGCGCACGCGCCGTCGTGATCGCAGTTCTCGGGACAGCGGTTCTCGGGGCCGCTCCCCCGGCGTTCGCCGGACCGCTCGCAGCGGGACCGTCGGTCGCCGAGAGTCCGGCACAACCCGCGGCAGGGCGACATCGCCCAACTGAAGTCACGCCAACTTGACTGACGTCACCAATGACGCCATGCTGGCGTCATGGACCTCGGCATCTACGTCTCCCGGCTGCGAGACGACCTGAACGCAGCAGCCGCACTCGGCGACGAGCAGACGCGGGCGACGGCAGCGGCGCTCGCCGCCGCGGTCGAACCCGCCGCCCGGCTGCTCCTGCTCTCGGCGCTCACCGATTTTGCAGGTGAGGTGACGTCCGAACTCGGCAATCGCACCGTCGGTGTGCGACTGGACGGCAACGAGGTGGCGGTCGACGTGCATCGCACCCCCACCGCGCCCGGACCGGAGGGGGAAGGAACCACGACAGCCGAGGACCTCGGTGCCGCCTTCGATGACGTCACCGGTGACATCAGCCGCGTCACTCTGCGTCTGATGGATCAGATCAAGTCGAAGGCCGAGGAAGCCGCCTCCCAGAACGGGGTGTCGCTCAATTCCTGGGTGTCGCAGGCGGTCCAGGGCGCACTCAAGGACCAGATGCGCCGCAACGGGAGAGACAATTTCTGAGCACCGGCGCACTCACTCCACGCCTCCGTCGGCGGCGGTGATGTAATTACGTCGCATCAGCCACACGGTGAGAGTCGCCACGGGCTCGAAGGAGCGAAGAACATGGCCGTTTCCGGCGTCAAGGAATTCGAGATCAAGGCCGATCCGGCCACGGTGATGGCCGCGATCGCTGCGGTGGATCGCCTGCCCGAGTGGTCCTCGGCCCACAAGTCGGTCACCATCGAGAGCACACACGACGACGGCCGCCCCCATCGTGTCCGAATGAGCGTCTCCATCCTCGGGATCAACGACGAGCAGGTCGTCGACTACACGTTCGAGGGCGACGACACCGTGTCATGGCACCTCGTCGAGAGCGGCCAGCAGAACGCCCAGGACGGCTCGTACGTCCTCACCGAGTCCGGCGCAGGCACCAAGGTCACGTTCGAGTTGACGGTCGACCCGAAGATTCCGCTGCCCGGGTTCCTCGTGAAGAAGGCTCAGAAGACGGCACTCGAGACGGCGAGCAAGGGCCTGACGAAGTTCGTCGAGAGCCTGTAGTTCCTCACTCTCCTCGCGGCCGCGCCGCCGCGGCCGCGAGGAGGGCACCGAGGTTGCCGCGATCGTCCACCCGGATGTCGTCCAGACCCAACCACGTTGCCATTCTTCGCAGTTCCGGGAGCAACGCCTCCACCACACACCCCGGATTCCGGTCGGGTTCCACGAACGCGGATCGCACCTCGAGCGTTCCCGACGCGCGGTCGGCCTTGAGATCGACCCTCGCGACCAGTTCACCGTTCAGCAGGAACGGAAAGACGTAGTACCCGTGGACACGTTTGTGCGCGGGGGTGTAGATCTCGAGGCGGTACCGGAAGTCGAATATCCGCTCGGTCCGCGGACGGCAGAAGACCAGCGGATCGAACGGGCACAACAGCGCCGCCCCCTCCACCTTCCGGGGAACCCGGACGTCGCGGTGGACGAATGCCGGCGCATCCCAGCCGCGGACCCCCACCCGTTCGAGCACCCCGTCCTCGACGAGTTCCTCGATGGCCGAGGCGGTCTGCGCCGGCGACAGTCGGTAGTAGTCACGCAGATCGGGTTCGGTGGCCACACCGAGGGCCCGCGCGGACCGCTGCACGAGGCCACGGACGGCATCCTCCTCCGAGACTTCCTCGGCGAGTATCGCTTTCGGCAGCACACGTTCGCTCAGGTCGTAGTGACGGGTGAAGGCGACCCGCTTGTCCACCGCCAGCGCGCCGGACGCGAACAGTTGCTCGCACACCACTTTGGTGTCGCTGCGATCCCACCACGGGCCCTTGCGGTCCGGCCGGTCGACCTCGAGGTGTTTCTCCACATCGCTCGCGCTGCACGCACCGACGGCGCCGATCACGTCGAGCACGTCGGCGGCGAGCGTGGGATTGCGGTCGAGTACGCGGGATTCGCCGGACCAGCGACCGTGCCGGTACCGGTGCATCCGCCAGCGCATCAGCGGCCAGTCCTCCACGGGGATGAACGCCGCCTCGTGCGCCCAGTACTCCGCCAGCATCCGGGGTGCGCGGGCCGAATGTGACCACGCCGCCGAATCGACCAGCCCGCGGTCGTAGACGCCGAGGCGGCTGAACAGCGGGACGTAGTGGGCGCGCACGGCCACCGACACCGAGTCGATCTGGAACAGCCGTACCCGGTCGAGAACCGAACGGACGTGCCGGCGCGTCGGCGCCCCGGCCGGTTTCCGGTCGGCGAACCCCTGCGCCCAGAGCGCCGATCTCCGGGCCGCGGCAGCGGTCATCTCACGCATGCCCGCAGCCTGCCATCAACCACCGACACGTTCCACCGCGACGTCAGACGTCCTCGGCCAGCGTCACGGCGACCGTCGCACCGAGTTCGTAGCACCGCTCCCGCGCGCTCGCGTCGAGCGATCCGGTCAGTTCCAGGATCTCGGCCACCTGGGTGAGCGCCAGCCCGGTCACGATCTTCTGCACCGATTTCACGGCCCCGGCGGTGTCGTTGTTGCCGTGCACCCAGAGCCCGTAGGGGCGGCCCGCGACCGCGTCGAGGCACGGGTAGTAGACGGTGTCGAAGAAGTGCTTCAGCGCACCGGACATGTAGCCGAAGTTGGCGGACGTCCCGAACAAGAACCCATCGGCTGCCAGGACGTCGGGCACGGTCGCGCCGAGAGCGGGAATCGACTTCACGTCGACCCCGTCGATGTCGGGGTCCCGCGCGCCTTTCAGCACGGCTTCGAGGCACTCACGGGTCACCGGCGACGGCGTGTGGTGGACGACGAGTAGTGACTTCACAGTCGTCAGCGTACGACCGGGCCCGCTTCCTATCGGCCGGGCTCGCCTTCCCGTTCGACGCGTTCGAGTTCCACGGCCCGTTTCATCGTCTCCCGGGCCCTGCCGCGGTCGCCGGCGTAGTCGTAGGCGCGGGCGAGGCGGTACGAGTTCCGCCAATTGTCCGGTTCTGCTTCCCATTCGGATTTGACCTGCTGGAACAGTGCGTCCGCGGCGTCCCGGTCGATGCGGCCCGAGGGGCGCTTCGGCAGATCGCTGACGTCCAGTTCGAGCCCCTCGTCGGCGATGCGGCGGGACAGATGCTGATGCTGGAATCCGGCACGCAGCGTGGCGTAGACGATCCAGGCGCCCAGGAACGGCAGGATCAGGACGCCGACACCCAGGCCGATCGCGGCCGCTCCGCCGGCCTGGATCAGCTCGATCCCGCGTCGGCCGAGAAGGACGAAGTAGAACACCAGCGCCGCGACCAGCAGTCCGATCGTGACGACGGTCTTGGTCGAGCCGTCCTTCACAGGTCGAGAAGGGGGTCGATACCGACGGTCAGGCCGGGACGGGAGCCGATCTCCCGCACCCCGAGCAGGACGCCGGGGGCGAAGGAATTGCGGTCGATCGAATCGTGCCGGATGGTCAGCGTCTCCCCCTGTGTGCCGAGGATGACCTCCTGATGGGCGACGAGCCCTGCCAGCCGCACGGAATGCACCCGCACGCCGTCCACGTCGGCGCCGCGCGCACCGTCCAGTTCGGTGGTCGTGGCGTCGGGGCTCGGTCCGACGCCCGCCTTGCGGCGTGCCTCCGAGATGAGGGCGGCGGTCCGGTAGGCGGTGCCGGACGGCGCGTCCGCCTTGTTGGGGTGATGCAACTCGATGACCTCGACGGAATCGAAGAATCGTGCTGCCGCCTCGGCGAAGCGCATGGAGAGGACGGCACCGATCGCGAAGTTCGGGGCGATGAGCACACCGACCTCGGGCCGCTCCGACACCCACGACCGCACCGTGTCGAGCCGGGCGTCGTCGAATCCCGTCGTGCCCACGACCGCGTGAATACCGTTGGACACAAGGAACTTCAGGTTGTCCATCACCACGTCCGGGTGAGTGAAGTCGACGACGACCTGCGTGCCGGCCTCGACGAATGTCTCCAGCCGGTCGCCGTGATCGACCTCCGCGACGAGTTCGAGGTCCGGTGCCTGCTCCACCGCCTCGCAGATCGCTCGGCCGACCTTGCCCTTCGCTCCGAGAACCCCGACCTTGATGGGTGCTGCTGCGCTCACTTCTCCACGCTCCGTCCAGTCACAACGATTCGCCCGAAAGCCTACGCAACCGACGGGTGCCGGCCGGTGCGCAGGGGCGGGGCGGGAGACCTACGTCTCGCCGTCAGACGCGGCCGGCCTCGTACTCGGGGTGCCAGTGCGGTGATCGGCCGAGCAGCGACAGCACCGCACCGAAATCGGCGGCGTCGGGGTCGGTCGGCAGGCCGGGCGCGAACGCGGCCCCCTCGCGCAACCGGTCCGCCCCGTCCGGGACGAGTCGTGCGATCGGGAGAACCGCGGCCACCATGCCGGATTCGGGCGCGAAGTCGAGCCCGAGCGACCGGGCGACGTCCCACGAATGGACCACGTAGTCGAGGAAGTGGAACCCGACGGCGATGGCTGCGGGGAACGGGAACTCGGTGCTGATCTCCGGCAACCAGAACTGCCGCTCCCCGACGCCGTCCCGGGCGAAGGCCTCGATGACGGTGTCGGCCGCCGAGCGGTACGCGGCGACGGGATCCGCCGACGCGTGCGGCCGCCAGTTCGACGGGTCGGGACCTCCGCCCGCTGCCGCTGCGGCGAATCCCCGGTGCTGCACGGTCATGTGGTCCAGCAGTTCCCCGAGAGTCCACTGCGCACACGGTGTCGCGCGCTTCAGATCGTCGCGCGTCACCTGCGACACGAACTCCACACTCGATTGCACGGCGCGGATATCCCAGCGCCGGACCTCGTCCACATCCATCGTCGGCACCTCGTCACTCGAATCGATTTGATACGCGTTCGCTTATCATCTACCTCGGTAGATGATCGGTCAAGGTGTATTTTCTGCGGTATGCCCAGCCGCGACCCGACGCACGGACAGCACGAACGCACCCGCCCCGATCTCGCGGCGATGACGACCGCCCTGAACCGCTCGCTGGTGGCGGCGGAACTCCCCGTGCTCGCGGAGCACGGGCTGACCATGTGGGGATACGTCGTGCTCCTGGCACTCGACGAGCACCCGCTGCGCACCCAGGCCGCGCTGGCGGAGGCAATCGGCGCCGACAAGACCCGGATCATCGGCGTGCTCGACGACCTGCAGGACCGTGGCCTGATCGACCGTCAGCGCGATCCCGCGGACCGCCGAGCCCGCCTGCTGTCGCTGACCCCGGACGGGCACGACGTGCGCGACTCGGCGCAGGCGGCGATCCGGCAGGGCGAGGAGCGGCTCTTGGCCAGGTTGCCGGAGCGCGACCGCGAGGGTTTCGTGTCCGCCCTGATCGCGCTGTCGGCACTGCCGGTCGAAGACGTCACCGGGCGCCCGGGCGACTCCACCTGACGGAGTTCGCGCCGGCTCCCCTTCAGCCGTGCCGCAGCGCGTCCACGGCCTTACCGATCCGGCGCTGCCGCGTCTCGTCCGTCTTGGCCCCCTCGACCGACAGCAGGTGCCGGCGCTGGTTGCTGTACGACAGTGCGTCGAACGCCTTTCGCGCGTCCGGCTGCCGGCCGAGCGCCTCGGCGAAGTCGGGCGGAACCGTGACGAACCTGGGTTCGGTGTCGAGCTCGACGTCGACGTCCACCTCGTCGCCTGCCGCGACCCCCGCACCTGCCCGGTTCTCGGGGATCCGGAAACCGGTCGCGGTCTTGCCGCCCAGCTCGATGGTGGTGCGGAACCTCATGGGCAGAATTCTGCCCGCGACCGGCCCGCCGGGTCAGTCGAACACGATGATCTGCCGGATCGCCCTGCCGTCGGCGAGTTCGTCCATGCCGCGGTTGATGTCGTCGAGGGTGATGCGGGAGGAGATGAGTTTCTCCACGGGAAGCTTCCCGGCGCGCCAGAGGTCCTCGTAGATCGGGATGTCCCGGGACGGCACCGCCGACCCGAGGTAGCTGCCGATGATCGTGCGGGCCTCGGCCACCAGGATGAGCGGGGAGATCGACGACCGCGCGTCGGGCGACGGCAAGCCGACGGTGATCGTCTTGCCACCGGGAGCGGTTGCGCGAACAGCCGATTCGAATGCGCGCGCGTTCCCCGCGGCCTCGATGACGATGGGCGCCCGGACCCCGGCTTCCTCCAGCTCCGCCGGGGTGTAGACGGCCGTCGCGCCGAGTTCGCGTGCGGTCTGCAGTTTCTCGGGTACGGCGTCGACGCCGATCACCTCGCCGGCACCCCGGGAGACCGCCGTCAGGATCGCGGCCATCCCCACTCCACCGAGCCCGACGACCATCACGGCCTGGCCGGGTTGCGGATCGCCCGCGTTGAGGACGGCACCGCCGCCGGTGAGGACCGCGCATCCGAGCACGGCCGCCACATCGGCGGGGACGTCGTCGCCGACGGGAACGACCGAGCGGCGGTTGACCACCGCGTGCGTCGCGAATCCGGACACCCCGAGGTGGTGGTGCACGGCATCGCCGCCGCGGTGCAGTCGCGCTCCCCCGTCGAGCAGGGTGCCGTCGTTGTTCGCACTGGTCCCCGGCACGCACGGCATGCGGCCGTCGGTGGCGCAGCCCTCACACTCACCGCAGCGAGGAAGGAACGTCATGACCACACGCTGTCCGACCGCGACGTCGTCGACCCCGGCTCCGAGCTGGGTGATCCGCCCCGCGGCCTCGTGCCCGAGCAGCATCGGGACCGGGCGCACCCGGTTCCCGTCGACGACGGACAGGTCGGAATGGCACAGGCCCGCCGCTTCGATCCGGACGAGGATCTCGCCCTCGCCGGGCGGGTCGAGGTCGAGTTCGGAGATCGAGATCGGTGCCGACTCGGCGAACGGGCGCGTTCTCCCGATCTCCTCGAGTACCGCTCCACGGATCTTCATCTCGGGCTTCTCCTCTTGTTGTCGGCGAATCCTCGTTACCGGACGATGCCGCGCACCGAGGCCGGCAGGTCACGCTTGCGACGATACGGTCCGACGACGGCGGCACCGAACGGGCGCTGCAGCAGAACTCGCGCGACGTCGCGCACCTCGTCGGTAGTGACCGCGTCGATCTTGCTCAAGGTTTCGGTGATGCTGCGGTGATTGCCGTAGTTGAGCTCGCTGCGACCGATGCGATGCATCCGGGAACCCGAATCCTCCAGTCCCAGAACCAGTCCGCCCCGCAGCGATCCCTTGGCGCGGGCGCACTCGGCGTCGGTGATGCCTTCGGCGGCCACGTTCGACAGCACCTCCCGGATCACCGTGGTGACCTCACCGAGGTTCTCGGGCTGGCACCCGGCGTAGATCGAGAACGCACCCGTGTCGGAGAACGTGTCGATGCCCGAGTACACGGAATACGCGAGGCCCCGGATCTCCCGCACTTCCTGGAAGAGCCGGGAACTGAGTCCGCCACCGACCGCGGCGTTGAGCACCGACAGCGCCCAGCGGTGCGACTCGTGCCGCCCGAACGCGCGCACCCCGAGGGAGAGGTGGACCTGTTCGCTGTCCCTGTTGGTCAGGCTGAGTGTCGGCTCCGTCCGCAGGCGCAGGGTGCCTGCGCGTCGGGGGGCAGGTTCGGACGCCGATTCGAGGTGCCCGGCGAACGCGCGCCGGACCAGCTCGACCGTCGGTTCGTGCTCCACGTTGCCGGCGACGGCCACCACCATGCGCGGCGGCGTGTAGCGCCGCACGTGGAACGAGTGGAGTTGGGTGCGGGTCATCGATTCGATCGATTCGACGCTGCCGATGACGGGCCTGCCGACGGGATGGTCGCCGTACAGCGCGGTCAGGAACGCGTCGCCGAGGAGGTCTTCCGGGTCGTCGTCGCGCATCGAGATCTCTTCGAGGACCACCTGGCGTTCCACGTCGACGTCGGCGGACCGGCAACGACCCCGCAGGACGACGTCGCTGACGAGATCGATGGCGAGGGGCAGGTCGTCGTCGAGCACGTGCGCGTAGAAACAGGTGTGTTCCTTGGACGTGAACGCGTTGAGCTCGCCGCCGACGCCATCCATCACCTGCGCGATGTCGAGGGCGCTGCGCGAGGGCGTGGCCTTGAACAGGAGGTGCTCGAGGAAGTGCGCGGCCCCGGCTACCGTGGGCTGCTCGTCGCGTGATCCGACACCCACCCAGACGCCCACGGACGCGGATCGGACACCGGGAACGTATTCGGTGACCACCCGGAGTCCGCCGGGGAGCACGGTGCGCCGGACGCCGGCATCCGGCTCGTGGAGGGTCGGCGCTTGGGTCAGTGCGGCAGTGCGGCTGCGATCGATCTTGGCCATGTAGTGGTTCAGCAGTCCTCGAAAGCTGGGCGTCGTCGAACGGCAAACTTTACACGCGGCATCCAGCCGTCGTTCACCAGCGTCGACGATGTGGTTGCGAACCCGATCAGTCGCTGTTCCCGAGGACGGCCACAGCGCGAACAACATCCTGGGCATCGTGTCCCGGGTTGCGGCGAGGCACTCGAACCACTCACCAGCGCGCCGTGGCGAGAACAGTTCGACGGCGCAGTCAGAGTCCGGGTCGGCGTGGGGCGTCGCCGGACCGGAGGTCGGTCGCCGTCAGCACCGCGATGCGCTCGGTGCGCTGGCCCGGCCGGATCATCTCCCTCGCCTCCAGCATCCTCGCGCGGGACGAGAGGGCGGGACCGAACGGCACGTCCTCCGATGCGACCATGTCCACCCGAAGTCCCCGTTCCTCCAGCATCGCCCGTGTCTTGTCCACCCCGTTGAGCGTCGACTGGACGAGGAGCAGGGTACCGCCGGGAGCGAGAAGGTCGGGGGTTTCGCTGCAGATCCGATCGAGCACGGCCCGCCCGTCGACGCCGGCATCCCAGGCCCGCGCGAGTATCCGGCCCGGCCTGCCGTCGTCCGTCGCCGGCGCGTAGGGCGGATTGGCCACGACCACGTCGAAGCGAAGGGTCCGGACGGAGTCCACCAGGTCGCCCCGCACGACGCGGATCGTCCGGCGGTTCAGTTTGGCGTTGAGCCAGGTACTGATCGCGGCCCGGCGCGACACGTCGACCGCAGTCACCCACCCCGCCCCCGCAGCACACGCTTCGACGCTCAACACCCCTGTGCCACAGCAGAGATCGAGCACACGGGTGCCCGGTCCGAGATCTCGGGCCGCCAGCACCTCGGCGAGCAGCCAGGTGTCACGCTGGGGGCGATACACCCCGGGCAGACGAACGAGCATGATCGGCTCCCTCCCTCGCCGTTCCCCACAAGCGTGGCCAGCACCCCGAGTTACATGCAACTCGACACGGGCCAATTCACCCGGTGTTCACGTCCGACCCCTCCCCGAGCCGCGTCTGCGGTGTCTGCCGGGGTCGAAAACGGGTATTCGTTCGCAGTGCCGCATTCCTTCTCAGCTGATTCCGACGCCGCGGTGGGCGTCGCGTGGGCCCTCGTCGCTCGGCCCTCGCGCTGGTCCGAGTGGGCGCCGCACCTGCGCGGCGCGTGGGGTCTCGGGTCCCCCGAGGTTCAGGCCGGCCGGCGTGGAGCGGCGCGACTGCTCTGGATCGTGCCTGTTCCCGCGTCGATCTCGGCCAAGACACCGGGCCGTTCCTGGGCCTGGCGGGTGGGACCGATGACGCTCGATCACGTCGTCGAGGCCCACGGTGCCGGCTCGCGGATCACGATGACCACGTCCTCTCCCGGCCCCCTCGACTCGGTGCTCGCCGCCACCTACGGCCCGGTGGTGCGAACTCTCGTCCGTCGACTCGCCCGCGTCGCGGGCGAACGCTAGCCGACGGCCATCGGCGGCGCGTCGTCCGGAGCGAGTTGAGCGCCGATTTTCCGGAACAGCCTGTCGGCCTCGTTCTTGTAGGCCCCCGTGTCGTCGAAGGCGGCCGGCTCGTAGGTGACGGCGACGGCGACGGCGATCTTCTGCGAGGGCAGATAGGCCTCCGCCGCCGCGGATCCGCTGAACAGCGGATTCTGCATCAGCCAGTTGCCCACGATCGGCAGTCCGAGCCCGTAGGTGTAGTCCTCCGATTGCGGAAAGCACGTGGTGCAGCCGGGCAGGGTGGTCGTCTTGCCGCGCAGGTCGGTCGACACCATGGCCTCATAGGACTCGGACGAGAGAAGTTCGCCCGTGCCGATGGCGACGGCCGTGTCGTGGAGGTCGTAGATGTTCGTGGTCTGGATGGCTCCGTGGGTGATGGTCCAGGACGGGTTCCAGTACGTGGATTCCTCGTAGAACGGCGCACCGGGTGGGATCTGCAGGGCCTCGCGCCGCTCGGACGAGAACGCGTGCAGGACGGGTTCGGTGATCGCCGCCGTCCCCGGGTCCGTGGTGTTGTCGAGGCCGAGCGGACCGAGCACCTTGTCCTGCATGAGTTCCGTCATCGGCTGACCGGTGATCTTCTCGAGGGCCAACCCGAGGATGACGTAGTTGGTGTGGGCGTAGTTCCAGTTGGTCCCGGGTTCGTAGAGAAGCGGCTTCGACGTCGCGAACGCCAGGAGTTCCTCAGGCGTCCAGTTGCGGAACGGTGCCGCGTAGAGGGCCTCGGCGAATTCGGTGTTGCCGATGACGTAGTCGACGTAGCCCGAGGTCATCTGGGCGAGCTGACGGAGCGTCACGCGGTCGGCGTGCGGAATGTCGGGCAGCCACTTCGACACCGTGTCGTCGAGGCTCACCTTCTTCTCGTCGACGATCTGGAGCAGCAACGTGGAGACGTAGGAGATGGCGACGGCTCCGTTGCGGAAGTGCATGTCGGTGGTGGCGGGCACCCCGGTCATCGACTCCCCGAGCGCCTGGGTGACGATCTCCTTGCCGTCGACCGTGACACGCACGATCACCGCCTTCAGGTGGCTCTCCGCCATGGTGTCGCGCACGATCTTCATCACCGCATCGGCCTGCGCCGGGTCGGCCGACGAGACGGCAGAACCGTTGCTCGTGTCCGAAGAGGAAGAATCGGAGGACGAGGTGTTCGACGTGCACGCGGCCAGGAGAGCGAGGACGCACGTCAACAGGAGAACCCGCCGGTTCGGTGTCATACCCGAGCTTGGCAGATGCGGGCGGCCACTGGATGTGAAAACCGTGGAGCGGGCCAGGATTCCGGTCAGATTACCGGCCGGCGCAGATAGAGATCGCGGAGCAGCGCCACCTCGGCGCCGTGATGGATGACCTCCCGGTTGATGTGCAACACCAGCGCCGCCATCGGATAATCCGCGAACGGTCCCTCGCTGGGGCCGCACGGCCGGGCGAACCCCTCGACTCCGAGGTTCCGGACACCCGCAGACCAGGCCGCATAGTTCTCGTCGAGTTGCGCGAGCGCCTCGGCCGCGGTGCCGGCGTACTCGAACGTCTGATAGTCGACGGGCAGCCCGCCGAAGTGACTGGCGATGCGCACACCGAAGACGCCGACGATCACATGCCCGAGCCGCCACGCGATGGTGGTGACCGGTGGCGGGTCCGGTTCGGGGAAGGCGAAGTCGATGGTGAACGCGCCACTCCCGGCCTGGACCGGCGCCTGCGACTCGCCGCGCGGGCGCACACTCCAGCCATCGGTCGCGGGTTCCCAGAAATACTCCTCGTCGGTCAACCCCTCCAGCCGGGGACGCAACTGATGCTGCCAGTGCCAGCTGAGCTGATCGGCAAGTTCGTGCGGCCAGTCCATGTCCTGACTCCCCTCTCCTTGTCGCCGATCGGACGTCGATCTCGAGACGGCTACCGCACACCGTCCGGGACCCGGACCCCCGGATGATTTGCCCGGAGGTTCATCGCCGCCAGCGCGACCGTCCGCTCGATCCGCCGCTGCCTCGTGTCCGGCTTCCTGGCTGACGCTATCCATTCCAGGATCAGCCGTGTCGAAGACGGCGGAAACTTGTCGAAGTTCGCGCGTGCAGCGTCGTTTCGCCCGAACGCTGCCCGCAGATCGCCGGGGACGACCGAGCTGTCCCCGTTCGCCGTGTTCTCCCAGGTCCCCTTGGCCTTGGCCAGATCGATGGCGGCGTAACCGTGCTCGGTCATCAGTCCCTGCTCGATCATGTCCGCCACGCGCCGCCGGTTCACCCGGCTCCAGGTGCTGCGCGGGGTGCGCGGCGTGAAGCGCAGTTGAGAACTGTCGGCGTCCCGTCTGCGGTGCAGGCCGTCGATCCACCCGAAGCACAGGGCCTGCTCGATCGCCTCGTGGTAGCGCACGCTCGGCGTTCCGCTGTTCTTGTGGTGGATGATCAGCCAGACCTCTGTCTCGGTCCGGCAGTTCTCCGAAAGCCAGGCACGCCATTGCGCGGTCGTGCGAGCGACGACGGTGTTCACGTCGTGGGTGTCCATCACGCGCCTGCCTTCGCAGCCAGAATGTCCAGGTAGTGCTGGTTGAACATGACGCCGAGGATGTTCCCGAACGGGTCGGCCACGGATGCGGTGACGAATCCCGGCCCGTGTTCGATCGGCTCTCCGTGCAGGGTGGCGCCCAGGGACAGCAGCCGCTCGACGGTCGCCTCCAGATCGTCGACGTGCCAGTAGGTCATCGTGTTCTCGGCTTCGCGTGACCGGTCGGGCGTCGCAAATCGGCTGTCGATGATGCCGAGTTCGTGCTGGTAGTAGCCGATCCGGAATTCGATGTAGGCGGGTGCCCCCGCCACCGAGCGCACGAAATACGGCTCGATTCCGAGCAGTTCGGTGTACCAGGCCTGGGCGGCGGTGAGGTCGTCGGCGTAGAAGTTGACGGTGGTGAGTCCTCGCAACATGGGTGGTTCCCTTCCTCGGTCGGTGACAACATTCATCCTCCGACTCAAAGTGCTCACCAATTGAGCACTTTTCGAGGGAAACTGAGGACATGCGCGCTGACCGACTCGTCGCCACCCTTCTGCTGATGCAGTCCCGGGGTCGAGTGACCGCCGCCGAGGTGGCGGACGAACTCGAGGTGTCCGTCGCGACCGCTCGCCGCGACCTGGAAGCGTTGTCCGCTGCGGGGATCCCGGTATACCCACAGTCCGGGCGCGGCGGCGGGTGGTCGCTGGTGGGCGGCGCCCGCACCGACCTCAGCGGGTTGTCCGCGACGGAGGCGCAGGCGCTGTTCCTTCTGGTCGGCCCGGCGGCCGCCGTCTCGGGCGAGGCCAAGGCCGCGCTGCGCAAACTGGTGCGGGCGCTGCCGCAGACCTTCCGGGCCGACGCCGAGGCCGCCGCCAGTGCCACCATGATCGATCCCACCCGGTGGGGCGAACGCGATCGCCGCAGGCCCGAGATGGTCGACCTGCTGCAGGCCGCCGTGATTCGGCGCCGGAAAGTGCGCCTGACGTACACGAACAGCGCCCGGCAACGGTCCGAGCGACTGGTCGACCCGTGGGGTCTCGTCGACAAGGACGACAGCTGGTATCTCCTGGCCGGGACCGAACGGGGACAGCGGACCTTCCGGGTCGACCGGATCGTCCACGCCAAATCGACGGAGCAGCCCGCCGAGCGCCCCGACGACTTCACACTCGCCGCGGCGTGGGACGAAGTGGTCGGCGAGGTGGAACAGCGGCGCTCGACGACGTGGGCGACCGTGCTCATCGACGCCAGGTTCGTGCCGATCCTGCGCGATCACTTCGGGCGGCACTGCCACCCCGACGGTGCGGACGACGACGGTCGCGCCCGGATCCGTCTCGCCGCACCGACCCCGTTGGACATCGCCCGGAACCTCGCCGGCTGGGGGTCGATGGTCGAGGTGCTCGAACCTCGATCGGTCCGGGCCGAGCTCGCCCGGATCGGCACGGAACTCGCCCACCACTATGCCGGCGAACATGGTGCGGGCGGATGACCGAGCGTCAGTCGGTCAGGTAGCGCTCGACCGTCTCGACCTTCGCTCGCAGCTGATCGCTCCGCCCCGGCCGGATATCCGCTTTGAGAACCAGACTGACCCGCGGAAACTGTTCCAGCAGAACGTCCGTTGCACGCTTCACGACGGCCATCACCTCGTCCCACTCACCCTCGACGGTGGTGAACATCGACGTGGTCTCGTTGGACAGCCCGGATTCGCGGACCACCCGCACGGCCGCGGCAACCGCGGCACCGACGCTGTCGGAATCCCCGCCCATCGGGCTGACGCTGAATGCCACCAGCATGTGCTCTCCTTCTCTGGGCATCGAAGACCACCATCGAAGCATCTCGTCCGGGTCTCCGCTGCACCCCGATCGCCCGCCTGAACAGGTTCCATCCACCGGCCCTCTGAGCGAGGAGGTTCCCGGACGTTCCACAGACACACGTCGGACGGCGCCCCTGATCAAGGGGACGCCGCCCGCGAGCACGAACGTCTGGTTACCAAGCTGCATGGTTGCGCGGGGTGAAATGTGGCCTCGGCGTCAGACATCCCCCCGTCTGACGCAAGCCCGCCGCGCTGAGCCCAGTTAGTGGGCTGTGCTTTCTGCGTGGGTGCCTACAACTCGTGCTGGGTGCCACGACCGAGAGGTGGAATCTTCTCTTCCGGTTCGACCTTGGTCTGTCGTGGATCCGTACCTCAGGTCTACCCCGCATATCCGGATAAGGCAACGAACCCGAGCTCGAGCGCGCCGGCCGCTGCGTCCAATTCGCCCAATCGCCGAGCTGCAAGGTCACCGACCCGGTCCGCTGGGCACGACAGAACTCACTGCCGAGGCGTACAAAGGAAAGACACCCGGGAGGCTCGGCAGTGGCGCGACAAGCCGCCACCCGCGCGATCTACGTGACAGGAAGAGCGACCTCCTCCAGCCACACGCACAGAGAGGACTTCGCATGGGAGTTCCGTGGGCACCACGGGCACGATCGGATGCGTACTGGGAGCACCAGGTTTCCGCCGAAGCGCGAGGCTGCGACAGTAGCGAAGCCAGAGAATCCGCACCCGCCGACAAGCGCCCGACCCTGGCCGACCACAGCATGACTCACCGCAACACTGACGCCCCACCTGCAGATAACAGCGAGTAATGGGCACTAGGCCGTTCGGGGCAGGGACGACCCTCTAGGCGTGCAGGCGCGCGCCTGCCGCCGCAGCGCCTTGAGATTCTGCTGCATCTGCGGCCGCATGTCCCGGTGCTGCGGCTGCAGGCGTGAGTAGAGCGAGAGCAGCGGGCCGTACGGCAGTACGTCGATCCGATACGCGTGCGTCACCCGGGTCCCGTCGCCGTCCGCTCTGAATGTGTATGACCAGGTGGTCGAGTCGTGGTACAGCGGGTTGCGCCGATCCGACACCGTGTGGAACTCGAACTTCCTCCCCGGATCGGCGGCGGTCACCTCGCAGACCCGGGACCAGCGCATGTGATGTGCGCGGTTGTGCCCCCGGAATCGGGCGCCCACGGTCCCCGGCGACCGTCCCGGTAGCCACGCGCAGCTGCGGCACTCGGGGCTCCGTTCGCTGATGCGGGTGACGTCGGCGACCGCGTCGTACAGCTGCCGGGCCGGGATGTCGATCCACAGTTCTGCCGAGCCCTCGGTGCGGAGTGGCTGGTGGAGCCGGGGGCTCACGTCGAGGTCGGCGCCCCACCGGGCGGCGCATGCCCGCCGATATGGTCGTTTGAACGTATGGAGCAGCATGAACCGGGTGGCGGGATCGACTTTGCGAACGGTGACGTCGTAGTCTTCCCGATCGACACCGTCGACGATCCAGTGAGCTTCGATCCCCAGCTCCCGCTTGGTCTTCGAGGCGATGAACACCTGCTGCTCTACGTCGTCCCACTGACGACAGGTCAGGGTGCGGGCGACGACCGGCATCATCTCGTCCTCTTCGCGCTGCAGGTGCGGCAGCAGAACCTGTTCGAGAGCGGCGAGGGAGCGCGACAGTTCTTCTCGGGCCGCCGGATGCGCACGGTATTCGGTTGCCGCAGCGGTGACCCGCTCCATCTCGGGGCCGATTCGCGTGTGGTCGGCGTCCATCGCGTCGAGCAGCGCTCCGGCGGCCGGGTTCAACTCGCGGACCAGCGGCCACAGTCCACGGTCCTCGCCGCTGTGGTGCAGGTGCAGGAAATGCATCATCCACGCGAGATGATCGGCGAGGGCGACCCGCTGAGTCTGCACGGGCGGAGGTGTTGTGCGCAGCACCTGCGCGGCGCGCGCAATATCGCGGCGCAGCGCGCTGTGGACGATGCGCATGATGCGAGTGTCGGCGGGAGGCCGAGTTTCGGTTGTCATGACCTACTCCAGACAATGGTGCCCGTATGTCACACCGGGCGGTCGAAGATTTCCGCGATGCGGTCGATCAGCCATGACTCGTAGCGGACGCGACTCCAACCGCATTCGTCCACGAGCAGGGCATAGACCTGATCGTGGGTTTGGACCCACAGTTCGTCGACCTGACCAGGATCGGCGTGGTGGCCCATTATCATATTTGCGACGTCGGCGACCGAGCGCCTGCGCTGCCCCTCCAGGTCGGCGGCCACCGCTGCGAGCGTGGCATCCGCCGTCGCACCCTGGCGGATTGCCATGGCCAGGCGGTAGATGCGCTCGTTGATCATGGCGATCATGCGCGCACCCATCTCGATGCGGTCGCCGGTCGTGCGCCCCGTACCGATCGCCGTGTAGACGGGCCTGTCGGCCAACGGCACCTGTGCGTCATCGCCGACTATGGCGACCTCCAGCGCCAACTTCAATAGGTCCGCCTTGGATCCGAACGTCGTGTAGACGGTTTCGACGGAAACCGCCGCGGCCCGCGCGACATCCCTCATACCGGTGGCGACCCAGCCGTGCTCGGCGAACAACCGGGTAGCGGCCTCCAGTACGACCGCCCGCGTCTGGGCTGCCTGCATCCGACGCAGCGGCGAGCGGTACCGGCGGGTCCCAGATCCGCCCGGCTCCGCAGTGCCGTACTCGACCGTCGCCATACGCCAATCCTAGAACGCACAAGTTTTCAATACAATACTGTTCAAGCGATTTCGGGCAGGCCCGTCCGCACGCTTCGCTCCTCCGAAGCGGCCATCCGTGCATGCCACGATGCGCGCGTCGAAGTGCATTCGTTGCCGATGGCCACCCCGATGACGGCATGGATGGCACGGCGGCGGCATTCGTGGCCGGCGATCGCCGAGATGGGGGTGGCGATGTATCTCGCGTTCGTCGTGCTGTTCCCGCCGCTCTGGCTCGGCCTGCTCTCCGGCGACGGCCTGATGCTCGCCGGCCATGTGCTGATGCCCCGCAATGGCAGCGGCCATGCTGCACCGCAGGGAGGAATACGTCGGGGCGCATTGACTCCCCCACCGGGGCGCTCTGCCAGTCGGCACCGGGTGGTGAGTTCGGTCGAATTGCAGGATGACCCGGGCGGCACCAGGGCTGCCGGGGCGGTCGGGGCACGACGGTAGCGCCGATCCGCAATGATCACACCGTGGCAACGTTCAACGACTACGACACGTACGCGTCGGCGTATGACGCCGACACCGAGAACAACGTGTACAACGCGTTGTACGAGCGACCTGCGACCTTGGCGCTGGTCGGCGACGTCGCAGGCCGGAAAGTGCTGGATGCGGGCTGCGGCAGCGGTGCGCTGTCGCGTGCACTCCTCGCCGCCGGTGCCGCCGTCACCGGCGTCGATCTCAGCAACGGTCTGCTCGCGATCGCCCGAACGCGCCTGGGTCCCGACGTGTCGTTGATCCGGGCGGATCTCAACCAGCAGTTACCCATCCGGTCATCGATCTTCGATGTCGTCGTCGCGTCGTTGGTGATGCACTACGTCCACGATTGGTCGAGACCGTTGACCGAGTTCCGCCGGGTACTCGCGCCAGGCGGGTACGTAGTCATCTCGACCCATCACCCGTTCGTGGACTTCAGGCTTGCCGGGCAGGGCGATTATCTCGGAACGTACGAGTTCACCGAGGAATGGGTGAAGTCCGGCGAGACGTTCCACATGAAGTTCTGGCACAGGCCGTTGCACGCCATGTTCGACGCATTCACCGCAGCGGGATTCACCGTCGAACGTATTTCGGAGCCGCGGCCCGGTGCGGCGGTGCACGATCGCTCCCCAGAACACTTCGAGCGGCTCAGCCGTGAGGCACCGTTCATCTTCTTCACACTGCGCGTCAGGGAAGATGCATCAGCTTCCTGGCGAGGGTGAAGAGGCGGCGTGCCAGCCTCACCACGGGGAGGCCCAGAGGAAGCAGGATGACTGTTACGCAGAGCACCCCGCCGACAAGCCATACCACCGCCGCGACGATGCCCAGCACCGTGCCGAGAATGGCCGTGAGGATGCCCAGCACCACGTCGAGCAGGCCCCGTAGTAATCGCATGACGACCTCCTGACCTCCTGGTTCCAGTTTGCGCGCCGACGGGCCGAAGCGCACCACTGAAAGCCGCCCATCGGGGAAGGAATACCGCTGCCCCGCGAACCGTTGACACACTCGACGGTGTTCGACCCAATGCCCCGGGTACCACATTGAAAATTGTCGCTTCGAGCGACCACTTGCCGAGAGGCGCACTGGCGGGCACCGTCACCACCCGCCCGGGTCAGACCTACATTGCGTAGCGTGCCTGGGAAGGAAGCGAAGCCGCTGACACCGTGAGGTGCCGGCGGCTTCTTGCGTGCGCAGACGAATGTGGGCACCACTCGCGTGACTGCATGGCGCTCATCGGGATCGAACGGCTGCGCCAGACCACCCGCTCCAGCGCGCGCACGTCGGCATCGAGCTTCCGGTACGTCGGCGCAACCCGCGAAGAACGACGGTGTCGTGCGCAGTCGTGAGGCACCACCGCTCGACGCACTGATCGATTGCATCGCGGTAGCTCGCAAGGCCGGTGTCGACGAACTGGCCACGCTGGACGACGCGACCGCGCTTGCGGAAGCGCATGAGGTGTGGCAACTGCTGAGCCTCGCCGAGTACCTGGCGCTGGTGGGATAATCCACCTAGGAGGATCTTCCACCCCGAAGAAGCAATGCCCTCGTAAGAACGTCGACCCCGGCCCAGGGCCTCAGGACCGCCCGAGTGCGCCGCGACGACGCTTTGATCGACGCGATCGCCGGTGGCGGTCCTGTCGCGACGGATTCGCCGGAGCAGTACGAGCTCGCGCTTCTGCTGACCAATTGGCGCGCCGACATCGTGGCGACGCCGATGCCGACCGGGCCGCTGCTCGACGACGTGATCGCGGCGATCGACGCCTCGGACGCCCGTTCCGCACGCAGCGCTGCCCGCGGCAAGCTCCGCTTGTTGCGACCCATCGCCGGCGCTGCCGCCGCGATCGCGGTCGTCATAGGTGGCGTCACCATCTTCTCGTACAACGCCGCACCCGGCGATCCGCTGTGGAGCGTCAAGTCGGTCGTGTTCAGCCAGCAGGCCGATTCGACCGTCGCGCAGATCGACACCACGTCGCAGCTGCAGGAGGCCGAGCGGCTGATCGCCGCGGGCGACGCGGAGGCGGCGAAGAACCTGCTCGAGGGCGCCGCAGACCGTTCCGGCGGGGTACGTGACGCCGACCTGCGCAACGAACTCGACGTGTGGCGTGCGAAGCTCGCCGCGGAGGTCGAGAAGATCGCTCCCACCACGCCGCCCGCGGCGACGACGCCCGGTACCACCACCACCGACGCGCCGACACAGACCATCGAATTGCCGGCCACGGTGCCGGGGACACCCGGTTCCACGACCGCGCCGGGAGTCGAGCAGTTGCCGGGAACCCTGCCCACGGATCTGCAGATTCCCGGACTGCCGCCCACTTCACTGCCGCCGCTACCCACGACGACGCTGACGTGCCAGCCGCAGCCCATGTTCTGCTCGACGAGCTCACCGTCTGGGGCACACCCGACACCGCTCGAGACCAGCTCCAGCACTGGTACACGGCAGGCGCCGAGATGCCCATCCTCACCCTCCCACCCCACCGCACCATCGCCGAACTCGACTACATGCTCGAATCCATGCGCCCACACCCCTGACATTCCCGCCTGCTCGCGCAACACCGAGAACGGAAGCTGTTGGGACAGTTCGCGTTCAGATAGGTAGTTGACGTACCAATTGTTATCGGCAAATTGTGGGAGACTCGACATCTCGCCTCTCAACGGTCCCGAGGGTTGCGCGGTCTCTTCGCTCACTTCCGCCTCGACGACGTGGCTGTTGCGGATCTCGCCCGACCTCCGCCTGGTGCCCGCAACCTCGCCCACTCCCCACCAGGTCCTCGCCGCTCGACTGGAGCGGGCGAAGACCGCGTGCACCGTCCCGGCCGGGGGAACTCGATCGGCATTGCCGCCAGGCGATACCACCGCGCACGAGGTACAGAAAGCTTCATGCCGATGCAATCCCCGGCTGCGCCGTCCCCAACTGGCGAAACGGGGAAACGCGCCCGCCATCGTCGCGGTCGGCCGTTCCATCCTCGTGATCATTACAGCAGACACATCACCCCTGAGGTCAAGAGACGCAATCACTTTCGTGCGCCGGAGGCCCTAGTCACACCGTCACCCTCCGCGAATGGAACCGACCATTTGCTCTGTGGATTACCCGGATGGGTGCCCTTGTATCCACAGACTTTCGTGACTTAAGGTGGAGTGCGCGCCTCGCGCGGCGTGTCGGGGTCTGGGCGGGTTGCGTTGATAGACAGGCTAAATAGCCCTCCTAAGGATTGATCATGTCCATCAGGCCCACCGTATCGACGGTACAAGGACCCAGTTGTCCCCCGGCCGGTTCGTCCCCAAAAATGCACGAGCGGGCATCGCCGGCACTCAGGCGCAGCCGGTCAGTTTTCCTCAGGTCGGCGGAGCCTCCTAACGGGGCCGACACGTCGAGAGGTCTTGGTGGCAACGCCCCCAGTCAATGAATCACACGAGCTTTCCCCGTGCTGGAGGAGGGCGCCACGGGTGGTGCGCGCTCAGACGAAAGCTCCTGCAATAAGTCGAGGGACCTCTTCACGTCGGTGCACCGGCGAGTGACACCGCAGTGTCGCATCCCTCACACGCCGAGAACCGGGCGAACGATGTTTACCAAGACGTTGTTGATCGACAACTACGACTCCTTCACATACAACCTCTACAGCTTTCTCAGCGAGGTCAACGGGTGCCCGCCGACGGTGGTGCGCAACGACGTCGACTGGCGTGCGATCGAACTGACCGAGTTCGACAATATCGTGATCTCTCCGGGGCCCGGTCGTCCAGCAAGCGAACGCGACTTCGGCATCAGCTCGCGGGCCATTCTGCAGGGTGGGCTTCCAACGCTAGGAGTGTGCCTCGGCCATCAGGGTTTATGCCAACTGTTCGGTGCGCATGTCGTCTTGGCACCAGAGCCGAGGCACGGTCGCAACTCAGAGGTATTCCACGACGGAAGAGAATTGTTCGCGGGCCTCCCCTCGCCCCTGTCGGTCGTCCGGTACCACTCTCTCGCCGTCGAAAATCTCCCTGATGAGCTGGAGCCAACCGCGTGGACATCCGACGGGATCCTCATGGGAGTAAGGCACCGCCGGCGCCCGCTGTGGGGGGTGCAATTTCATCCGGAATCGATCTGTACCGATCATGGACATGAACTCCTCGCCAACTTCCGTGACCTCACCCCGACCCGCCGGAAGGGATCCGCCCCGAAGCCTCGACGTCGGCCGCGGACCTTATCGCCATACGTGGTGGAAACACGGCGGATAGATCGGCGAGTCGACCCGCAGACGGTGTATGAGCGCCTGTTCGCAGACGGCCCCAACAGTTTTTGGCTCGACGGCAGCTCCACAGTGGAGTCGGACGCCCGCTTCACCATCATGGGCGACGCATCTGGCCCACGCGCCGAGTACATCACGTACGACGTTGCGGACGGCACCGTCCTGGTGCACCGTTCCGGCGTTCCGGCCGGCAAACGACCCGTGCGATTCTTCGACTATCTCGACGAACAGTTGCGGGCCCGCGCTGTGCCGCCATCGCCGGACCTGCCGTTCTCGTTCAATCTGGGTTACGTGGGCTACCTGGGCTACGAGTTGAAGGCCGAAGCCGACGGCAATGCGCAACACTCCGCGGACACACCGGACGCTGCCATGGTCTTCGCCGACCGCGCAGTCGTGATCGACCACGTCGACGGCAGCTGCTACCTCCTGGCGCTCAGCGAGCAGGCCAACGAACCCGAAACCCGCGACTGGATGCGCCGTACGGCCCAGGTAATCAACCGGTTGCCCGTCACGACCGACGATGCGCTTCCCGCGCGGCCGCTCATCAGGTCGGCGGCAGACCCGCGCATGACGCTGCGCCACAACCGTGAAACCTACCTCGACAAGATCCGTACCTGTTTGGAGAACATTCGCGTCGGCGAAACGTACGAAGTGTGCTTGACGAACCACGCCCAGATCGATGTCGAGATAGACCCCGTCGAAACCTTCGCCTACCTCCGATCGATCACTCCAGTGCCTTACGCAGCACTCCTGAGGTTCGAGGCAGCGGACATACTCAGCGCCTCCCCCGAGAGGTTTCTGCGCGTGGACGCCGACCGGGTAGTGGAGTCCAAGCCGATCAAGGGCACCCGGCCGCGGGGAGTAACCGCTGCGACGGACGACGCGCTCCGCCAGGACCTGCTGACGAGCGAGAAGGACCGGGCCGAGAACCTCATGATCGTCGACCTCGTGCGCAACGATCTCTCACGGGTCTGCACTCCCGGTTCTGTGCACGTACCGCGATTGTTCGACGTCGAAACCTACGCACCGGTCCACCAACTCGTGTCGACGGTGCGGGGGACGCTGCGCAGCGACGCGACTGCAGTCGGGTGTGTGCGCGCCTGCTTCCCGGGTGGCTCGATGACCGGAGCACCGAAGATACGCACCATGGAAATCATCGATCGGCTGGAGGAGGGGCCGCGAGGCGTGTACTCGGGCGCCCTCGGCTGGCTGTCCATCAACGGCACCGCCGACCTCAGCATCGTCATCCGAACCATGGTGTCCCGGCACGGGACAGTGAGCTTCGGGATCGGGGGCGCCATCGTCGCATTATCCGACCCCGACGAAGAGTTCACCGAGACCCTGGTCAAGGCGGCCGCCATGCGCAGGGCCCTCACGATCAGCGCCGGCAGATCCCCCGCCCTCGCACACAGCGTTGGTCCGCAGACCTCGAGTGACGCCATCGATCGAGCTATGCGACGACTCTCGCGGGCCGAACTGGGCGGTGTAGAAGTGTGGGTCTGCCCCGGTGTGCCGGCACCCAGGGCCAACACCGAACTTGTACTTGCCGAGGCCCTCGCCGATATTTCACATGTCACGACTCCAGTGGTCGTGGATCTGTGCACCGGTTCGGGAGCAATCGCCCTGGCAATCGCGCATGCCCGAGCCGACGCCGGTGTACATGCCGTGGATGCGGATCCGACAGCCCTGAACGTGGCGCGACGCAACATCGAACGTCAGATCCGCCTCGGCGAGAGCCCGATCGTGCTTCACGAAAGCGCCGTCACCACGCCCAATCTACTGTCCGGCCTTGCCGGAACGGCCGATCTGGTCCTCGCCCGTCCACCGTGCATTCCCGACGACGAAGACCTTCCCTCACAGTGCGGCGAGTACCGCCGACGGGCCTTGGTCAGCGGCACAGATGGGCTGAAGCTCGCCCGGCAAACGATTGTTGCGGCGGCACGGCTCCTGCACGCGGGCGGCAGCCTCGTCGTCGAGCACCGTCCCGACCGCTACACGACAGTGCTCGCACTACTCGACGAGAACAAGTTCTTCGCCAACGTGGCAACACATTTCGATCAGGCGGGAGAAGCGGCCTACACCACGTGCGCGCGGACATCCATGCAACTCCAGCACGCCGAGGTCGGGCCCGAGCCCAACCCTTGCACGCCTCCTGGTGCGAAGAGCAGATCGGAGAAGAGTCGTGGACGCCGTCCCACCACCGACTCCAGGAATTGAAATGCGCTCGGGAGCCCTTCCGTCCGAGGCATGCCGTTTATCGGCCGCGCAAAAGGGAATCTGGTTCGCCCAGCAACTGGCCGGCGAGCTCCCGATCACGATCGCGCAGTACGTCGAGGTCTTCGGCGAGTTGGATATCGATTTGCTCGAGGCGACCAGTCGCGTGGCGGCCAGGGAGTTCGGTTCCGGGTTCTTACGCCTAGTCGATCACGACGGTGAGCTGTATCAACTGGTCGACGATTCTTCCGACAGCGGGATCCGACGAATCGACTTTCGCGCGGAGGACGACCCGAGCGTCGCCGCGCAGCAGTGGATGCGCAGCGAGTTCAGCACCCCGATAGACCTCCTCCACGATGCGCTCGCAGTCTCGGCGGTCCTCCGAGTCGGCGACCGGCACTACTACTGGTACTCACGCGTTCACCACATCGCCCTCGACGGCTACGGCGCCATGACGCTGATGCAGCGTATTGCCGAGTTGTATACGGCCGCAGTTGCCGGTGTCGAGGCCCCGCCGCTCCGCGTGCTGGACCTCGCACAGATCGTTGAAATCGATGCTGCCTACCGGAACTCGGATCGCTTCGAGGCGGATCGGCGGTACTGGGCGGAACGGACCTCGGGACTGCCGGAACCTGCGAGCCTGGCCGGGCGGTCGGCGCCCGTCGAGGCGCATCCGCGAGTGGCCAGCGCGGCCTTGTCACACGACGTAGCCTCATTGCTCGATTCGGTCGCAACGAAGCACAACTCGAGTGCAGCAACGGTCTTGGTCGCTGCTCTTGCCGGCTTCCTGTGCCGGATGACAGGCAGATCGGACATCGTACTCAGTCTGCCGGTTTCGGCCCGAACGACCGCACCGCTGCGACGCTCAGGTGGGATGTTGGCCAATGTCGTGCCGCTGCAGCTCGACGTGGGCGCGGACGTGACGATCGGGACACTGATCCACTCCGCCCAGCTCGAGTTGACCGGGGCGCTGCGGCGGCAGCGGTACCGCCGTGAGGACATCTGCCGTGATCTCGGCACGGACATCAGCCGCAATCGCTCGTTTGGTCCGACTCTCAACATCATGCCGGCCGACCGAGAGATCCGGCTGGGCCCGCACCTCGGCCGACTGCACGTGTTGACCTCCGGGCTCGTCGACGATCTTTTCGTCAACATCTACCCGAGCGTGGGCGGCACCAGGACGCACATCGACTTCCAAGCCAACCCAAGCCTGTACGACGACGACGTTCTCAAATGTCATCACGACCGCTTGTTGTCCTTTCTCGACCGCTTCCTTTCTGCCGATGCGGGGAGTCGGGTCGGTGACCTCGACATCCTCGACGCCGACGAACGACGGAACCTGCTCGACCGCACCGGCGGCCCCGAACA